>DATLVQ010000143.1:0-9337 GCA_035577325.1 Bryobacteraceae bacterium
GTCGTGGCCGTGACCATACGGATTATTGCACTTGCCGTACAGGCCGGCATTTTCTGCATCGGAAAGTCCGGGGGCATGGAGCCGGTGCGAGGCCGAGAAGCGATATTTGCGCGTCACGCGGATCATGCCGCGTCACCAAAGTAGTCGACGAACAGGTCGGGCGTTTCGTAAACGCGAACCGCGTGCAGGCGCCCGCCATCCTTCGAAAGTTGCGGCTCGAGACGCCGCCAGATGTCGATGGCTATATTTTCCGGCGTGGGCACCAGCCGGTCGAACGGCGGGACTTCGTAATTCAGAAAGCGGTGGTCGTAAGATGTAATCACTTCGCGGTTCACGACGTCCTTCAGCTTTTTCAAGTCGAGCACCATGCCAGTTACGGGATCGGGGTCGCCTTCAAGGGTGATATCGACGACGTAGTTATGACCGTGCCCGTGCGGATTGGCCGCCATGCCGAACAATTCCTGGTTTTCACGGTCGGAGAGCAGTGGATTACGGCAGACGTGCGAAGCCGAGAATTCGACGCGCTTGGTGATCAGCATTTGCGGTACAAGCCGCCCAACTTTAGCAGCAGGATACAATAAGATTATAAATTACCTGTTATGCGCACTGCGAGAATCGACCGGATTTTGCAGGTTTCAATCGGCGTGTTATTGGCCGTGTTCGTGTATGTGATTTTTATTTCACTTTATGAGCGGATTGTGCAAGTCGGCGACACGGCGCCTGACTTTTCCATCACCGCTGACAACGGCCAGACCATTACCCCGACGAACTTCGGGGGCAAACTTCTGGTACTGAACTTCTGGGCGACCTGGTGCGCGACCTGCATTGACGAGTTGCCCTCACTCGATCAGTTTCAGAAGCAGTTAGCGGATTCCGGCGTCGTGGTTTTGGGGGTGAGCATGGATAAAGATGAAAAAACATACAGACGCTTTCTCTCGCGCGTGAACGTCTCGTTTATGACCGCGCGCGACCCGGCGAACAAAGTCAACGCGGAATATGGCACCTACAAAATTCCCGAAACCTACATCATCGGCAAGGATGGAAGAGTGCTCATGAAGATCATCAGTTCGACCAACTGGCTTGACGAAAGGATGCTGAGTTACGTGAAGTCGCAGCTCTAAAGTACCTACCATGCTGTCGCCGAAAGCCAAAGAGAAGCTGGTTCAACTACTCGGCCCGCGCGGTTATCTGGATCGCCCCGAAGATCTATCGCTTTACGAATACGACGGCAGCGTGGATAAGGCGCGGCCCGATATGGTCGTGTTTCCATGCTCGACCGAGGATGTCGCTGCGATTGTCAAGATCAGCGCCGAACACGGCGCGACCATTGTGGGCCGTGGCGCGGGCACGGGGTTAAGCGGCGGTGCGATCGCGCGCGAGGGTGGCATCATGATCGGTTTCGCACGCATGAACCGCATCCTCGAAATCGACCTGGCAAGCGAGCGCGCTGTGGTTCAGCCAGGCGTAGTGAATCTGGATATCACCCTTGCGGTCGAGCCGCACGGGTACTTCTACGCGCCTGATCCTTCAAGCCAGCGCGCGTGCACGATCGGCGGCAACGTGGCGGAGAACGCCGGTGGTCCTCACACGCTGGCGTACGGCGTCACGACCAACCACGTGATGGGATTAGAGGTGGTGCTGCCGGATGGATCGGTGATAACGACCGGCGGCAAAGAGCCCGATCTTCCGGGATACGATCTGACAGGGCTGCTCACGGGCTCGGAAGGCACAATGGTGCTGGTGACGAAGATTACGGTGCGGTTGATGCGCAAGCCCGAACTGGTGAAGACCGTGCTGGCTATTTACGATTCCGCGGACCAAGCGGGCCAGACCGTGGCCGAGATTACGGCGCGCGCCATCACGCCAGTGGCTGTCGAGATGCTCGATGGCGTTATGCTGCAGATGGTGGAGCAAGCGACTCACGCGGGTTATCCGCTCGATGCCGCGGCTGTTTTGCTCATTGAACTCGAAGGCTTGCGTGAAGTGGTCGAGGAACAAGTGGATCAGATCCGCCAGGCGGCGACGGCATGCGGCGCGCGCGAGGTGCGGTTGGCGAAATCGGCAGAAGAGCGCGAACTGCTGTGGAAGGGGCGCAAGAATGCATTCGGAGCGGTGGGGCGCGTGAGTCCGACGTATTACGTACAGGATGGCGTGGTGCCGCGGACGCAGATCGCGCCGACGCTGCGGTTCATCGGTGAAGTGGGACGGAAATACGGCTTGACCATCAGCAATATTTTTCACGCGGGCGATGGCAACATGCACCCCATCATTTTGTTCGATGCGCGTCGGCCGGGCGATCTGGAAAAAACCAAAGCCGCTGGCGAAGAGATCCTGGCGCACTGCATTTCGGTTGGGGGGTCGATCACGGGCGAACACGGTGTCGGCATGGAAAAAAACGAGATGATGGACCGCCTGTTTTCCCGAGAGACTCTGGACACGATGCGCGCCTTCAAGCTACTGTTCGATCCCGGCGGCCGTCTGAATCCCGGAAAGGTGCTGCCGACCGGGAAAGGATGTCTCGAAATCCGGCAGCCGGCGCTGGTTCCGGCTTCACGGATGTATTGAAGCATCGCATTGCGCATTTGTGTGTGCTCGATGCAAAGTCAGTGGACAGGCAGAAATGCCTGCCCTACTATGTGAGGATAAATATTTATGCCGATCTATGAATACAAGTGTCAAGACTGCGGAACCAAGTTTGAGAAGCTGCTGCGACACTCCGATGAAGTCGCAGGCCTCGATTGTCCCTCGTGCGGCAGGAAACACCTGACGCAGGAGTTTTCTACCTTTGCCGCGCACGCCAACGGCGCCCCAGGGCACGGCACGGAGGCGCCTGTTTGCCCCAGCGGGATGTGCAGCAACCCGGGGTTCTGCGGTAGAAACTAAGATGGCTACGCCCTCGGTCAACGTCAATCTTGAAGTCACCAGTCCGATCAGCGATGCCCACCGCGAAATCCTGAGCGCCGAGGCGCTGAAATTTCTGGCGCAATTGACGAAGCAGTTCGAAGCCCGACGGCTGCTCCTGCTGGAACGGCGCAGCGAGCGGCAAGCGCAACTTGATGCCGGTCAGCTACCGGATTTTCTGGAGGACCCGGCGGAGGTACGTCGCAGCGAGTGGACGGTTGCGCCGATTCCGAAAGATCTGTTGGACCGGCGTGTTGAGATCACGGGTCCAGTCGACCGCAAGATGATCATCAACGCGCTCAATTCGGGCGCCAGCGTCTTCATGGCCGACTTTGAAGATGCCAACTCGCCGACTTGGCAGAACAACGTTGAGGGACAGATCAATCTGCGCGATACGGTGAACCGTACGATTAGTTACACGAGCGCGGACGGCAAGCAATACCGGTTGGCCGATCGCATCGCGACCTTACTCGTGCGGCCGCGAGGCTGGCACCTGGTTGAGAAGCACGCACTGATGGACGGGAAGCCGGTTTCGGGATCGCTATTCGATTTTGGCCTGTACTTCTTCCACAACGCAAAGAAGCTGATTGAGAGAGGAACCGGGCCGTACTTCTATTTGCCCAAGCTCGAAAGTCATCTGGAGGCGCGGCTGTGGAACGATGTATTCGTGTTCGCGCAAGATTACGTCGGCATCCCGCGTGGGACGATCCGCGCGACGGTCCTGATCGAAACGATTCTGGCGGCATTCGAGATGGACGAAATTTTATATGAGCTTCGCGAACACTCCTCGGGATTGAACTGCGGCCGCTGGGATTACATATTCAGTTTCATCAAGAAGTTTCGGAACCGGCCCGATTTCGTGCTGCCCAATCGGGCGCAGGTCACGATGGAACGCGATTTCCTAAAGGCGTACGTAGATCTGTTGATCCAGACGTGCCACCGCCGCGGCATTCACGCCATGGGGGGCATGGCCGCGCAAATTCCGATCAAGAACGATCCCGAAGCCAACGAGAAGGCGATCGAGAAAGTGCGGCAGGACAAGCTGCGTGAAGTGAAGGCGGGGCATGACGGGACCTGGGTGGCGCATCCCGGTCTGGTGCCGGTGGCCAAAGAAGTCTTCGACGGACACATGCCGCAGCCGAACCAGATTGGGGTGAAACGCCCGGATGTCAAGATCGGGCAGCGCGACTTGTTGAAAGTTCCCGTGGGCGAAATCACCGAGCAGGGCCTGCGTCTCAACGTGGACGTCGGCATCCAATACCTCGAATCTTGGCTGCGCGGGAATGGTGCGGTGCCGATCTACAACCTGATGGAAGACGCCGCAACCGCGGAGATCTCGCGTGCGCAAGTCTGGCAGTGGCTACGACACGGCTCCCGGCTGAGCGATGGGCGGAACGTGTCCCGCGAGTTAGTGACGCAGACAATTTCGGAAGAGCTGGCAAAGATCAAGGAACATGTGGGCGCGGCGCGCTTCAATTCCGGGAGATTCGGCTTGGCTGCCCAGCTTTTCGAACAAATGATGACGGGCGACGGGTTTCCGGAGTTCATGACGCTAGACGCGTACGGCTATTTGGATTAGGTAATAAGGCGCGCGCCGAAATGGTGCGTCTAGAGCGTGCCACCCGCCAGGGCCTCGAGAAAAACCGGGGGCAGCGGCCAGCGCCCCACGACGCGTCGTCCGGCTTGCTCAAACACGCCGGCTGTGAGCACGCCGCTCAGGTCCGTGAGATTCGGTTTCTGGTTTTCCCGTGCGATAGTGTCACGAAGCAGCGAGGTGGCGTGCTGCAGCTGGCCCGCAAGCACAATGGCGTCTGCCGAGGAACGGCACGTAACGGCAAGCCGGGCTTCAAACTGCTGCTCCTGCGGCCCCAGCGACAACAGAATTTTATCCGCCGATGCTAGTGCGGTTGCGAATAAGCGCGTACCTGCCGGCAACTTTTCGGTAGCCTTTAAGCTCTCTGCGGGGATTGAAAGCCAGACTGGATCACGTGGCCCGTCCAGCGGTTGCACGGCGTGGGTGCGCGAATCCTCGAGCTGCGTCGCGGCAAACCCGTCGGTACTTACAGCCAGCGCCATCAAATTCGGTTGCAGAAGAATAAAAGAAATGCGCCGCTCGGGCGTGCTGCCAGGCATGCGACACAGTCCTTTGGCACAGGTTCCCCCTTGCGCCGCGGCATAGCGCGCTAGCTTGGCCCAGTCAAATCGGCCTTTGACGACGAAGAATTCACCGTCCCGGGCGAAGGAGACGGCTGCCAGATCCAGGTCGCGGCGGTAGTCGAAGCCGGTGTCACGCACGAAGGCCTGGTACTCGGGTTCTTCAGGCGTCTTGGACGGAGAAAGGATTTTCAGCAGACCGCCGCGTCGGAGTGCGTCGAAGTCCAGAAAAAGAACGATGGCATCATGGGCCGGCAGCCGCTGCAACATCCCGGCGGGACTGGCGGCCATGAATCGCGCGCGTTGTTTCAGTGCTACCCAAGCCGCGCCTCCGCAGAGCATGAGCGTCAGGATCACGAGCCCCGCGCGGCGAGAAAGTTTCACGAACTCAGTATCACACGGCCGCCGCGACAGTCTCGGCCGCGCGCGCTTCCTTCCACAGCGCGATATAGGGCTTCAGCTGCTGCATCATGGCGCGGAACTGCTCGAGCGTGAGCGACTGGGCCCCGTCGCTGACCGCTTTCTCCGGCTGCGGATGCACCTCAACGATCAAACCGTCGGCGCCAATAGCAACACCCGCGCGCGCAACGGCCGGTACCAGGCTGCGCTTGCCGGTGGCATGGCTGGGGTCTAGGATCACCGGCAGATGCGTCAGTTCGTTGAGCACCGGGACGGCGGCGATGTCGCAAGTGTTGCGCGTTGCTGTTTCGAAAGTCCGGATGCCGCGCTCGCACAGCAGGACGTTGGAATTGCCGTGCGCCACCAAGTATTCGGCGGACATCAGCAGCTCTTTGATAGTGGAGCTCATGCCGCGCTTTAGCAGCACGGGCCTTCCGCACTTGCCTAGCGATTTGAGCAGCGCGAAATTCTGCATATTCCGCGCGCCCACCTGCATGATGTCGGCATACTCAGCCACCATCTCGGCGTCGCGGTCGCTCATCACCTCGGTAATGATGGCTAGTCCTGTAGACTCCTTGGCTTTACGCAGCAGTTTCAGGCCTTCCAATTCCATGCCTTGAAAATCGTATGGAGAGGTGCGCGGCTTGAAGGCTCCGCCACGCAGAATACGCGCGCCGGCCTTGCGCACTTCTTCGGCGGTGACCATGATCTGCCGCTCGGATTCGACCGAGCACGGCCCGGCCATCACAATGAATTCGTCGCCTCCAATTTCGAGACCATTCACCCGCGTCTGCGTGCGCTCCTTCTTGAATTCCTTGCTGACGAACTTGTAGGGCGCCGAAATGCGCACCGCGCGTTCCACACCGGGCGTGGCTTCTAGCGACTCGAGACAGGCCGTCACATCACCGATTCCGACCACGCCGATGACCACACGTTCTTCACCCTCGATCGAATGGACCTTATAACCAAATTCGCGAATCCGCTCGCAGACATGATCGATCTCTTGACGAGTGGCATGCGGCCGCATCGAAATAATCATGGTCGTAAACCTCCTAGCAAATAAAAAACCCACTCTTTCGAGTGGGTTGGCTTTGTCGAACTGCTTTATTTCTAGACCAACGCCACTCTACACGATCTTGGTAAAGTACCAAAATCGGTAACTAAACGAATTGGCGAAGGCCGGAGACATCGAAGAAAGCAGTATAACGCCATGGCATCCAACATGGCAAGCGGCTTTGGAGCGGGAACAAATGTTACAGAATCGAACCGATGGCGCGGTGGAAAGGTCAGCAGTGCCAGATAGTGCGCGGCTGGCGCCGATCGCCGCCGGAAAAGAGCGAGTGTTTCTCACTGCGGAATGGCGCTATCTTGCGATGCTGAATTACGAGTTGGACCCGGCGCTGCTCGCGTCGTATGTTCCCGCAGGCACCGAACTGGACATGTTCGGTCGCAAGACCTTCGTCAGCCTGGTGGGCTTCCATTTCCTGAATACGAAAATTTTGGGCATTTCCGTGCCGTTTCACCGAAATTTCGATGAAGTGAATTTGCGATTCTACGTACGGCGTTGCGTCGACGGTGTCGTGAAGCGCGGTGTGGTTTTCATCCAGGAGATTGTCCCAAGGCGCGCGATTGCGGCTGTAGCGCGACTAGCTTACAACGAAAATTACCGGCACCTACCCATGGCTCACCGGATCTCGTCTGTGTATCCAGTGCTCCGCGTCGAGTACGCCTGGCGCCTGGGCTCGAGCTGGAACCGGCTGCAGGTGCATGCCGCCGGCGAACCTCACGCGATGCCCGACAGCTCCGTCGAGCAGTTCATCGCGGAGCATTACTGGGGTTATAGCGCGCAACCTGGCGGTGGTTCTGTGGAGTATCACGTGGCTCATCCACCCTGGCGGGTTTGGGACGTTACACACGCCGAGTTTGCGGGTGACGCAGCGGCGCTGTATGGTGTAGCGTTGGCAAGGGTGCTGCACAAATCGCCGGACTCTGCTTTTCTGGCGGACGGATCACCGGTGACTGTCTATCGTGGGAATAGAATTTCGGACTGAATCTACGAGACCAAAATCGCGGTGGTGCGTTATGTCGGTTCGTCGCATGAACATGGAGCGACGCACTGAAAACGTACCTCTTCTGTTGTTATTATGGCACACAGATTCATGGCAGCCGCTGCAAAACCAGCCAAGAAGAAGCATATCGTGCGTCCCCGAACGGCCGCCGAGCGCCAGGCACGCATCAAAGAAATTATACGGCTGCTTGACGAGATGTATCCCAACGTAAAACCTCCGCTGCACCATCGCACGCCATGGGAACTTCTGGTTGCAACGATCCTTTCCGCGCAATCCACCGACAAACTGGTCAACTCGGTGACGCCAGGCTTGTTCAAGAAATATCCAACGATCCACGATTTCGCGGCGTCGCGCCCAGAGATACTGGCGCGAGATATTCATTCGACCGGCTTCTTCAACAACAAAGCCAAGTCCCTCGTCGGCGCCGCGAAGAAAATCCTGGCGGATTACGGCGGCCAGGTTCCGCGCACAATGGAGGAAATGCTGACCATCCCTGGCGTGGCGCGCAAGACCGCGAATGTCGTGCTTGGCCAGGCTTTTGGTATTGCCGCCGGCATAGTAGTGGATACTCATGTACAACGCAATGCGCGCCGTCTCGATCTAACCAAGAACACAGATCCGGTCAACATCGAGTGCGACTTGGTGAAGATTATCCCCAAGGAAAAATGGATCACGTTCCCGCTTCAATTGATCTTCCACGGTCGGGCGCTGTGCTTCGCCCGCAAGCCATACTGCGATGAGTGCAAGCTCGAGCCGCTCTGCTACGCGCCCGACAAAACGGTTTAATTGCGAGGAAGCGCGATCTGTTACGCTCACTCTGATATGTCCGGTGGATCGAATCGCGGGCTTGCATTCTTCCTGATTACTGCCTCGCTGGCTTTGGCGCAGACGCCGCCCGAGCCGCCCAAAGTACTGCGCATCACAAGGCAAGGTATAAAGCCGGGCCGGGCGGCTGCACAAGAACGGATTGGGACGCTCGTGGCCCACGCCATGGCGCGCACGAAATATCCCGCGAACGTTCTCACCCTTAACTCGGCCTCGGGCGAATCGGAAGTCTGGTCACTCGAATCCCATGAATCGTTCGTGTCGGTTGAGGATGCCGACACTTTTGTCGAAAAGACGCCGGCGCTCAAGTGGTCGCTGGGCCAGTACGACGCGCAGAACGGAGAGCTGGTTTCAGCTGTGCACCGCTTGCTCGCCGTTTACCGCAACGACATCAGCTATCACGGTGAGCAATTCGCCCAGAATCTACCGAGGATGCGTTATCTGAGCGTGGTGATGGTCCGTCTCCATCCGGCGCGCGACGCGGAATTCGCCGATGCTGTCAGACTCGTGACGGGCAGCTACGAAAAAATCAAGAGCGATCAGCCGCTCGTGATTTATCAGGTGGTTTCCGGCGGGCCAGGACCGGCCTACATTTTCTTTTCGCCAATGGTTTCACTCAAGACCATGGATGAAGCACCGGAGCGCGGAAGAGCCATCCGAGAATCCATGGGCGACGAGAATGCCGCGACTATGTTGAAGACATCCGCTGCGGTGACGGCGGCCAGTGAGAGCTTTCTGTTTACGTTGAATCCCAGGATGAGTTATGTCTCGAAAGAATTTGCTGCCGTCGATCCCGAGTTCTGGATTCCCAAGCACCCGCCTAAACCCGCGCCAGTACCGGCCGTGACCACGCCTGGTACGGCGCCTTCCACGCCCGCGACACCGCCGGCTGCGAAGCCCTAATCGCGCGGCACTTGCGCGGGCCTCGCGCCGCGCGTTAGCCTTGCCAGACATGCAAAATGCCGAACTGCCGCGCAAACTTGGCCTGG
>DATLVQ010000144.1:0-26716 GCA_035577325.1 Bryobacteraceae bacterium
GGGGCCATTCGATGGGACCGGATTCTCGCATGATCGCCCGCCGCGAATTCCTGCAGACGGGTTTGGGGGCAGCCGCGGCCGCCAGCGTAGCGTGCAGGCGGGCGTCCATGGGTTCGGCGGCGCGGGGGCGTGCGGCGGTGGCGATTCTGCGGGCCGCGTCTTATAGCCAGGATCTGCTCGATCGATTATGGCGTGGGGCGGCAGCCTGCGGCCTGCAGGCGCGTGGATTGCGCGTGCTCATTAAACCCAACCTGGTGGAAGTGGTGCCGGGCGCCCCGGTCCACACCGAAGCCGCGGTGCTGGCGGCGGTCGTCGCGCTGTTCGAAAAGCTGGGCGCGGCCGAAGTCATCATCGGCGAAGGCCCCGGCCACCGGCGCGATACGCTTTTTCTGGCGGAAGAAGCGGGTTATCGCGAGGCCGTTCCGCGCTTCGACGCTCGCTTTGTGGATCTGAACCGCGATGATGTGGCGTGCGTCAGCGGATTCGCGGATACCCCGCGGGGCATCTACCTGCCGTGCACGGCGCTGGCCGCGGACCTGGTCGTTTCGGTGGCGCGCATGAAAACTCATCACTGGGCGGGCGCCACTCTGGCGATGAAAAATCTGTTCGGCGTGGTGCCGGGCGCGCTCTATGGCTGGCCGAAGAACTATCTGCATCAGGTCGGCATTGGGCCCTCGGTAGCCGGTCTCTGCCGAATTTTTCCGCGCACCTTCGCTATCGTCGACGGGATCGTGGGGATGGAGGGAAACGGGCCGATACAGGGCCGTGCGCGGCCATGCGGCGCGCTGGTGATGGGGCGGGACATGGCGGCGGTGGACGCGACATGTTGCCGGATTATGGGGATCGACCCGATGCAGATCGAGTACCTGCGCCTGGCGTCATCGCCCGGTCAAATCGACGCTCAATCGATCGACCAGCGCGGCGAGGCGGTCGCAGGTGTGCGCACGCCCTTCGCGTTGATCCCGGAGTTCCGGCATGTCCGGCTGGGATAGCGCGCTCGACGGGCCGCCGGGCGACGCGGCGCCGCGCGCAGGGTTCGCAATACCCAACCGGACGCGCGCTGCCGCCGTCGCGATTGGTGTGCTCTTTGGCGGTGCGGCATCGGCATTCATCGGCTGGGCCTACTGGACGGCGCTCAATGCGCCTGCGGTGGGCATGTTTCACGACGACGGCATTTACCTCGTTACCGCCAAAGCGCTGGCCACCGGTCACGGCTATCGCATAATCAGCCTGCCCGGGGAGATTGCGCAGACCAAGTACCCGATCTTGTTTCCGGCGCTGCTGGCAGCGGTTTGGAAGATGTCGCCCCAATTTCCGCAAAACCTGTTTTGGCTGAAGCTGGCACCTTTGGCTTGCACTCTGGTATGGGGCGCACTGGCTTTCCAGTTCTTTCGCCACGAAACCGGCAGTATGCCTGTGGCGATCGCGCTCACCGGATGGCTGGCGATGGCGCCGTGGGTACTGTTTCTCGGCACGGCGCTGCTCTCGGAAACTCTGTTTGCCGCGCTCGTCACGGGAGCTCTGCTGCTCGTGCGCCGCCTGGAGAGGGGGGACGGCGGATGGCCTGCGGTTGCGGGCATGGCGCTGCTGGCGAGCGGGGCTTTTCTGACGAGAACGCTGGGCATCACGCTTCTCGTTGCGGCCGGGATGATGTTGTGCAGGCGGCACCGCTGGAGGCAGGCGGCGATATTCGCCATGCTCTGCAGCACGTTATGCGGACCTTGGATCTGGTGGCAGGCGCGCCAGCATTCGGCGGCGCTCGCGCACGCAGCGTACTACTCCAGCGCCAACTACGGCAACTGGAACATCCTGCTGCATTACGCGCCCGGAGAAAAAGCGCGTATTCTGTCGCAGAACCTGATGGGCGCGCTGCTCGCGCCGGCGACGCTGGTTGGCGTGCCGGCAACGGGCGCGGGACCGCTACTGGCCTTGGCCTTGGGCGCGCTGATCGTGGCCGGTTTTGCGGTGAGCTTCAGGGGTCGATGGGCCGCTCTCGAAATATTCGTTCTCCTTTACGGCGCTGGGGTATTGTCCTGGGCGTGGCCGCCGGTCCGTTTTGTGGCGCCCCTGCTGCCCGTGCTGCTGCTCTATGCCTACCGGGGGGCGCAGGCGGCCTGCCGACTGGTCAGCCTGCGCGCCCGGCAAACGGTTGTCGCCATGGTCTGCCTGGCGGTTCCGCTCCTCCTGCAGGGTGCCTGGTCGCTCCGGCGAACGGCAGTCGCCATCGGGGATGGCGGCACGGTCGAGATGCCGGGTCTTCCCCAGGACGATTGGCGAGAAATGGCGCGCATGCTCGATTGGATCGGGCGCAATGCGCCGCCCGATGCCGTGCTCATCGGCAATCTCGATCCGGTACTTTATCTCTATACCGGGCGCAAGAGCGTGCGCGCGTTCATCCCGAATCCATACCTGCTGCACTACGCTACCGGCGCAGGCGTCTCGCCACTCGGGACGCCGGGTGAACTGCTCGACATCATCCGGTGGTACCGGGCGAATTACCTGGTTTGCTCACCCAATGCCTCGTTTCGCGAAGGACCTTATCTGGCGCGACTGACCAACGAATTAATGCGCGAGCATCCGGAGCGGTTCGGTCTGGTGTACCGGTCGGCGGATTCCCGTTACCGAATCTACGCCACGGTCTTAGATGCATATGAAGGCGATCTAAGTGTTAAACCCAATTTCGGGGCCGGAAGCCGGCTGATAGGCTCGAACTAGATACCCCAGTATTTCACGAGGAGAAAGAGAAACGAATGAAAAAGCTAACCAAAGCAGTCATAGCCCTGAAGATCTGGAAAGACAAACACGGGCAGGACCTGATCGAATACGCACTGATGGCGGGTTTCGTCGCGGTCGCGGCGGGCGCGTTGATGCCTAATATTGCCAGCAGTATCAGCACGGTCTTCTCGAAGATTAGTTCGGTCATGGCTTCAGCCGCGGCCAGTTAACCGGCATTGTGCGGAGGTAGGGAGGGCGCGCTTGCGCGTTCGCCCACCTTTGTCGCACAGGAAAGGAGGAAACGAATGCAGCAAAAAAGAGGAATCCGGCGGGCAGGCGCGTGCCGTGCGCTATGGATCAGGCTCAGGCGCGATGTACACGCGCAGGATCTGATCGAATATGCGCTGATGGCGGGCTTCATCGCCGTCGCGTCCGCCGCTGTGATGCCTCAAATTGCCAGCAGCATCAGCACGGTCTTCTCGAAAATCAGCTCGGTCATGGCTGCTACCGCAGCCAGTTAACAAGATATGTCGGATGGCGGGAAGCGCGGCAGAGCGCAACCCGCCGGCGACTGCGATCACTCCGTTTACCAGCCCCACGTAGACTCTGCAAAATACGTTAACGCAAACGCTGCGTAGGTACTGTCGCTGCCAGTTAGTGGGTGCCAACCACTTCGCCCGCCGGAACCAGCATGTCCACCAGGTTGCCTGCCGAATCAAATTCCAGCGGCCGCGCCTCGCCTACGATCTCCAGCTCCGCATTTTGCGCGATCTGCCGGCGCAAATTCTCGCTCAGCCCGATCAACGCCAGCTCGAGCGAGTTGCGAATCCATCCGTAAGTCACTTCCCGCAAATCGTGTTTGCCCACGGTGGGCGCAATGCGCTCCAGGCACTCGCGATCTTTCGCAAAGTGGACCGGCGTGCGAATCGCCGCGGGTGTCGACGCAGTAAGCGAGTTGATCTGCGTGGGGTTCCAGTCGATTCTCGCCAGCAGCCGGTCGGAAACCACATCCGCCATGCCCAGGCCGACGCCATTGCCGTAGCTGAGATCGCTCAGGCCGCGAATGAATATACGCTCAATGCGGGGCGCGCCCGGCCACGGGTTATACTCGCCATAGACGCCGCGGTTCACTACCTTGGTATCCATGCCCGCGCCGCTGATGTTTTTCCCGATCTCGTCCAGGATCAGCACGTCCAGGTCGAGCGGGATGCGGCCCATCCAGGATTTCACCAGGCGCAGCAGCTCCTCTTCCTTCTTCTCCATTTCCTCCACCGGCACGGCGGTAATTTGCGCGGTTGAGTGGTGCGCGTCTTCGAGTATGGCCAGGCCGCCCAGAATCTTGCCCGATGCGAGCACCTGGCGCCCGATGCTGCGGATGACATGCTCCAGCCCCAGCTTGTAAGCATACGTGTGATAACGCTGCGCGCCGGCGAATTTGCCGAGGCCGATGGCCATCATCTTGAACAGGCCGCTCTCGATCTTTCCCGCGAAATCGGTGTGCCATTTGACCCGGCCCACCAGCATGACACCGTCGCTTTCAAACGCGTTGCGGTCCATGAAGGCTTCGATACCATCCGGCGTGCGCCCGAGCGACACTACATCGAGCGAACTGATCACCGGGCATCCCATGGTGGCCTCGATGATGCCGTAATGCGCCAGCACGTCAGCCTGGCCTTCCGCGGTGGCCGCACCGTGGCTGCCCATGGCCGGAAAGATGAACGGCCGCGCCCCTTTCGATTTCCAGAAATCGACGACCGAACGCACGATGGTGGCAATATTCGAGATTCCGCGGCTGCCCACTCCGATGGCCACGCGCGCCCCGGGCTGCAGGCGGCCGCCGAAGGGAGAGCGCACGAGCTCATCGGAAACGGCGGCGCCGACGTCGCGAATCCTGCGATCGGGAAACTTCTGGCGCACTAAAAGAAGGCGGGGAAACTCCATGCAATGAATTATATCAAGGGAGATGGTGCGTCCCGTGGGCGGAACTTACCAACGGGTAAAAGTCTGAAACTCAAACCAGACGCCAAATGCGATGAACATCCCGCCGAGAATCTGCATCCAGCGCTTACTGTATCCGAGGTCTCGCCAGCGTAAAAGCCGGAACGTCCTATCCGCGTCGATCACAAAGCCTGCCCCAACCGCAATAAAAGATGCTCCGAAGATCCCAAATATGATGTGGTCGCGTATCAAGAGAAGACTTTATCATCTCCTTCAACCCACCTGTCAGGCAGTAACCGTGGGCGGGTCGTGGATCTAATGCGGACGTGAGCTCTTCCAAACGCGCAAAGAAGCAGGACCACGAGTAGAAAGGAGACGATATGATCGCGGCAAGCGGCAACAGCGAACGCCCGTGTGCGCGAAGAATTCCCACGACTTCGCGCCCATCACTCGTCATTGCCTCCAATGCTAACTGACCAAGTGGGGCGGCCTCATAACCCGACCCGCAACCCCGGCTTCTCTTAAAAGCGTGATCGTCCGCGAATCGTGGACGCCGCACAGATCTCCCGGCGCTACTCTTTCCACTCGTTCTCAAGCATCCGCAGGTACTCGCCCGACGCGTACAACTCGAAGCCGAAGTTCACCGAGCTGATTTCGGTAAACGCCCCGAGGTGCTGCGTGCACACAAAGAGGTGGTCGGCGAAGCTGTGGTAATGCATCAGAAACGCTTCCGCCAGATTCTCAACAAGGGGAACTTCGCGGAACAGCGTGGCGATGCCGATCGCACGGGAGAAGACGGATTGCGGGTTAATGACTCCCCACTGATGCAATTTTTCAACCACCCCTGGCGGTGCATGATAAATGAGCAGGCCGGCGAAGCTTTGCTCGCGGATGTTCAAGCTGCCCAACTCTTGGGTGCGGGCCACAAGGTCCATGCACTGCCCGATCCAGCGCAGCAGATCCTTGCCCACGAAGTAGAGCATACGGACTTCCGCGTAACGGCTAAGGAGCAGCTTTCTTCTTAACTCGTCCTGATCCTCGCCTTGTCCGGGTAAAAGGCCGGCTAGCATAAGCGCGGCTTTCGATCCCTCCAGCAGCACGCCGGGGCCTCGCTGGTTACTGAACGGATGGAGGATGAGGGGAGGCAATTCCCAGATTCGGGTGCCTAATGCGCTTGTCGCGGTTTTCGATTCTTCGGCCATCCACCCTCAGGTAAACCATCGGCGGTATTGGAAGGAAGCTTTACTTCCGCTCGCGCAGCAGCACCGATGCAGTCACGGTCTCAGTCCCGCGCATCACCTTGACAATCACCGTGTCGCCGGGCTTCCTGGCCCGTAGAGCGTAAGTGAAATCGTATAAATTGCCGATCGGTTTGCCGTCGAACTCAACCAGAATATCGCCCGCCTTTAATCCCGCCTGGGCGGCCGGGGTGCCCTCGCGAATATCGGCGAAGCGCACGCCGTGCGGAATTTCAGTGAAGTCGGGAACGCTGCCGAACTCGGGCCCATAACCCGATTGCGAAGAGCCTGCGACGACACCCGCGTGGGGCGATTCCGGCTCCTTCACGCGCACATAATGCGGGCGCTCGGCTTCCTCGCGCAACTCGGTCCCAACTTCGGCGATCATGTCCAGCAGCTTGGCGGCGTCCGGCGCGTCGATCTTGTCCCAGGTGTCGCTCGGCTTGTGATAATCGCCATGCAATCCCGAAAAGAAGAAGAGCACGGGCACCTGTTTGGTAGTGAAGGAGGTGTGGTCGCTCGATCCGTAACCGGTCGTGTCGGAATAATCCACATGTAAGGGATAGCGCGCCAGAATCGGCGCGAGCGTGGACCGCAAATTGCTGCCGGTGCCGACGCCGCCTACATAAATCTTGCCTTCGCGCACGCGGCCGATCATATCCAGGTTGATCATGGCGACGGCGTTGCCTAGTGGAAGCGCCGGATGGCTCACATAGAAGCTCGAACCGAGCAGCCCCAGTTCTTCGCCGGCGAACGTCATGAATAAAACGCCGCGCTTTTCTTTGGGTTGGCCGGCAAACCAGCGCGCCAGCTCGATGACGCCCGCTGTGCCCGAAGCGTTATCGTCGGCGCCGGGGTGAATCGTCGTGCCCGCCAGCGACGGCGCCATGGAGAACTGCTCGCCCAGCCCCAAATGGTCGAAATGCGCGCCGATGATCACATACTCGTCGGACTCGCCAGGCAGATATCCGGCCACGTTGTGCACAGTTTTCACGACGCGCTCGATATCCACGTTCTCGCGAACGCGGATGGATTCCGGCAGCGCGAAGGATTGCGGCTTCAGATCTTTATCAATGGCCGCGCCGATGTCATCCAGATTCCTGCCGGCATCGGCGATCCAGCGCGCGGCCACCTCGGCCTTAATCTGCACAAACGGAATGCCGGCGTCGTTGGGTCCGGCGGTGCGGCCGAATTTTTCCAGTTGATCGCTCTCGCTGTGGTGATTGAAGGCATCGTTGATCAGAATTACGCCGATGGCGCCATGCATTTTGGCGTTCACGGCTTTGCTGTAAAACTGCGCGTGCTCGGTATAGACTTTTCCGGCGAAGACGCTCTTCTCGTCGAACTCCTGCGGTTCGTGGCGCAGGACCAGGACCAGCTTGCCCTTCACGTCGAGACCGGCGTAATCGTCATAGCTATACTCGGGCGCGGTGATGCCGTATCCGGCGAAAATCAAGCGACCTTCGATGGCCCCGCGCGCGGAGAAATTGAACGGGATAAAGTCGTCGCCGGCCTTCAGGGCAACTGTCTTGCCCTGCTCGACATATTCAAAGCGATTGCCGTGGCCGAGCTTTGCGTTCGTTGTGACAGCAAACGCCTGGAAATAACTCTTGCCTTCGATAGGCTTCAGTCCGATCGCGCGAAACTGGCCGGCGATGTAATCGGCGGCCTTTTCAAGCTCGGGGGAACCGGTGGCGCGACCGCGCATTTCGGGTGATGCCAGATATTTGATGTGGCTCAGGAATTGCTGCGGATCGATGTCCGGCACGAGCGTGCTCGTTGCCGGGGGCGCCGCGTTGACCACGGCCAGCAGCAGGCACGTTGCGTATGGAAGAAGGCGGTTGAAACGGCGCATGCAATGAATTTCCTAATTTAAGGTGGGTGAGGGCAGCTTTACTTCACAGCCGCAATCTTCACCGGCATTCTTGGCGGTCTTCTGATACTCGATCTCGTAATCGATCACCTGGCGCAGGTTCGCCCAGGTGGCGGCCTGTCCCACCAGTTGCCGTCCATTCACAAATACCGTGGGCGTGGCGGCGACGCCAAGCGCTTTGGCTTCGGCGACGGACTTGTCGATTTCCGGCTGCGTGGCCTTGCTGTCCATGCAGCGCTCGAGTTGCACGGGATCGATTTCCTTTCCTTTCACAAATTCCATGATCTTGGGTTTGAGATTCTCGGCGGTGACGTCTTTCTGGGCCTCATAGATCCAATCGTGATAATCCCAGAACGCGCCGGGATTTTGTTTGAAGATACAACGGCCGGCCAGTGCTGCCGGTAGCGCCCATGGATGAATCTGGCTAAGCGGCAGATCTTTGAAATAGAGCCGGACTTCCTTGGGATAGGTGGCCAGCAGATTCGAGCGCAGTGCTTTGGCTTCTTCCTTACAGTACGGGCACTCGTAATCGCTGAAGATCACAATAACTACGGGCGCGCCCGGAGTGCCAAAGCTGGGCTGCAAATCGGTATGCAGTTTATCGAGCTGCGGCTTGAACGGATTCTGCGACACGTCGAAGACATTGCCCCGCAGGATCTTCTGGCCGTCCTTGGAAACGTAGAGCGTGTCGTCGGCGGAGGCATTGCCGGCAGATGCATGGACGGCGACTTCTTCGAATCCCGGCAGCGGCGAGGGTTTGGGATTATCGATCTCGACCTTGATTTGCGGGCCCCACACGTTCAGATGGCGTACGTATGCTTCCAGCGTGGCTTTATCGAATGCGGACTTCTTGGCCGGCGCTTTCTCGGCGGACCACAGCGCTGCGGCCAGCAAAATAGCGGATGCGAGGGTGCGAAACATGAACTTCATATTGTAGCGAAGCCCGTTACAGCACCGGCCCAATACGCCACGGCACGAATTCTTTGTGTCCCAGGCGCTCGGCGCACGTTTTTTCGCCGGATGCCACGCGCAGGACCGTCTCGAAGATCTCGCGGCCCACGGCTTCGATGCTCTTTTCGCCCTCGGCAATCACGCCTGCGCCGATATCCATGTTGTCGCGCATACGGCGGAACGTCGAGCTGTTGGTCGCGATCTTGATTACGGGAACCGACGGAAAACCGATTGCACTGCCCCGCCCGGTGGTGAACGCAATCAAGTTGCAACCGCCCGCGGCGAGGCCGGTGAGGGATACCGGATCGTAGCCCGGCGTATTCATGAAAACAAAACCGGGCGAAGTGACGCGCTCGGCGTAATCCACGGCGTCCATAAGCGGCGAGCTGCCTGCCTTGGCTACCGCGCCGAGCGATTTTTCGAGAATGTTCGTGAGGCCGCCTTCCTTATTACCGGGCGACGGATTATCGTCGAAGCTGCCGCCGAAGCGCACCAGATACTGTTTGTAGCCTTTGACGAATCCGAGAAGCTTTTCCGCCACCTTGCGATTGCGCGCGCGCCGCACCAGCAGATGCTCGGCGCCGAAGATTTCGGTGGTCTCGGCCAGCACGGCGGTTGCGCCGATGTCAGCCAGCATATCCGAGCAGATGCCCAGCGCCGGGTTCGCGGTGATTCCCGAGAATGAATCCGAACCGCCGCAGTTCAGCCCGAGAATAATCTTGGAGGCGGGCAATTCGGTGCGCTGTTCGGCCGAAGCCTGCTCCATCAGCTGATGGATCTCGCGGCGCGCGGCATCCAGCGCCCCACGAGTGCCGCCGCTTGACTGCAGCGTCATGCCCACGAGGCGCGAACTGCGCGGCGCGTTCGGCCCTAGGTAATGATCGATCTGGTTCACCTCGCAGCCCAGTCCCAAAATGATGGCGGCTGAAACGTTGGGGTGCGCCAGCACGCCGGCAAGCGTGCGGCGAAGCTGGTCCGTATCGGGGCCGATGGTGTGGCCGCAGCCTTCGCCGTGCGGGAATGCCACGACGCCATCGACATTCGAGGGGAGCTTTTCGTTATCGAAGCTAGTCGCGATCAGCTCCGCGGTGTGCGCCGCGCAGTTGCTGGCCGCCACCACGGCGATGTAGTTGCGCGTGCCCGCCCGCCCATCTTCCCGCAGATATCCGCGAAAGGTCGGCATATTCTTGGGCAGTGCCGGGTAAGGAATCTCGCCCGTTGGGAACTGGTATTCGAACGCCAGTTCTTCGAACGACACGTTGTGCGTATGCACGTGGCGGCCGGGTTCGATCAAGTTCTTCGCGCGGCCGATACTTTGTCCGTAGCGATGAATCACCTCGCCCTGTTGGATGCGCGCAACCGCGATTTTATGGCCCGCTGGAACCGGGTCGAGCACTTCGATGGGCACGCCGTCGATGCGCAACTGAGTTCCCACGGAAAGTGGAACCCGCGCGATGGCGACATTGTCGAGCGGGTTCAGATGAATGGCTGAATTTTCCGCGGTCGGGAGTTTCGCGATTTCGAGTAATTCCATCACTACCTCATTAAGACGAATTCGGTGACCTGTTCACCGGAATGCACGTGCAGTTTGTTTCCCACCGGATGCACCCAGAACCCCATGCCATCGGTGGGAATCGGAATGCCGGCCGGGCTGTCGACTTCAACGAATGTGGGGTTTTCGGCGGTATCGAGGAGCTTGCCGATATGGATGTGCGCGTGACACTGCGTACGTCGCTCATCGCCGTTAACAGCGAGTCCCCATTGATCGCCCCACAGCGATCTGGCTTTTTCGATGGCGGCGTTCCACAACGCAGCTCGAGCCTCCGGGGTTATTTCGTTGAGCGCGTGCGTATGGGCGCGCGGCAGCGCCAGCCAGCGGTTCGGTTTGCGCGGATTAATGTCCTTCAGGAAGAATACAGTCACGTCCGCTGCTTGATTCTCCGCCTCGCGGCACAACCCGCACTCGCGCGCCGCCATGCTCTCCGGCTTCGTCAGATCGCACGCGCAAGTGCGTACGTCCGCCTGGAGGGACACGGCCACCGCCAGCGCGCACAGGAATCGGAGAAGAAGCACTTACGTTCATTATAGAAGCAGGGCAGGCATTTTCGCCTGCCCGTTGCGGATCATCAAAAATGGACAGGCAGGTATGCCTGTCCTACGATGAAACCACATGCTTCACTTCCGCATGCGATTCCTGCTCGCCAGCCCGCTGCTTTATTTGCTTTACTTTTTCGGTCTGACGAATGCGGGCCTGGTTGGGCCGGACGAGCCGCGGTACGCCGCCATCGCCCGCCAGATGGCGCAGTCCGGCGACTGGATCACCCCGCGATTGTGGGGCGAGCCGTGGTTCGAAAAACCGGCGCTGCTCTACTGGATGGAAGGCGCGGCATTCCGGCTCGGGTTGAGCGAAGACTTGGCTCCACGGCTGCCCGTAGCTCTTTGCAGTGTGGCGTTTCTGATCTTCTTTTACTGGATACTGCGGCGGGAATTTGGCGATCCCGCGGCAGGCTTCGCGACCGCCATTCTCGCGACCTCCGCCGGCTGGCTGGGCCTGAGTCATATCGGGATTACTGACCTGCCTATGTCGGTCGCGTTTGCAGCGGCCATGCTACTTGCGCTCGGCTGGTTTGCGCGCGGGGAGCGTGAACGGCTCCCGGCGTGTGCGGCGCTATTTGGGGTCGCGGTGCTGGCCAAGGGGTTGCTGCCGCTGGTGCTCGCTTTGCCACTCCTTGTCGGCCGCCGGCGGTGGTTCGACTGGTTGCGACCGCAGGTCATCGGCGCTTTTATGGTCATCGCTGTTCCATGGTATGTGCTGTGTTTTCTTCGAAATGGACAGCCATTCATCAACAAGTTCTTCTGGGAGCATCAGGTGGGGCGCTTCAGCGCCTCAGACTTGGCGCACGGACAGCCCTTCTGGTTCCTTCTGCCAGTGATTGTGGCGGCTCTATTTCCGTGGATGCCAGTGCTCGCGCTGCTCTTTCGCCGATCACTCTATGCCGATTCGCGCCGGCGGTTGTTGTTACTGTGGGTCCTGTTCGGCCTGGTATTTTTCTCGGCGGCGCGCAACAAACTGCCCAGTTATGTGCTTCCGCTGCTTCCCGCGCTTGCCGCTTTGGCCGGCATCGCGCTGGCGGAGTGCAAGCGGCCGCGCTGGGTGCTTACGGCAACCGCTGCGATGCTCGTGTTACTCGGACCGATCGCGGCGATCCTGCCAAACGCGCTGGCGGCTGGAATCTCGCGATCGATTGTGCCGCCGTTTCATTGGACATGGCTGCTTCCGCTGCTGGCGGCGATGGCGGTGTGGAGCCTGGACGCGGCCGGACAGCGCGGCGCGGCCGTGGCGTTGCTGGGAGCCGCGATCACCGCCGGCGTGGTGGGCATGGAGCGGCGTTCTCTGCCGGACATCGATCGCGTGGCCTCGGCTCGCCCGCTCTGGCGCGCAATTGCGCCCATCCAGGAACGCGTATGCATCGAGCGCCTGCATCGGAGCCTGCGGTACGGGCTAAACTACTACTCGCTCGCGCCGCTGCCCGATTGCCGCACCGAACCGCGCGAGGTGGAAATCACCCAAGAGCCCGGCACGGTGCCGCGATTGGTGAATGCAATGGCGGTGCCGGCCGGCTTCTCTGGCGCTGGCCGCTGATATTCTCCTTTTCTTCGCCTGCAGACGAGAGGGAAAGAAAAATTGGCTTCGTTTCGCAAAGAAGATTTTGTAGGAATTAAGTGCTGGGCGGCAGGCCGGAGCCGAACCCGCCATCGACTACAAAGGCTGTGCCGGTGACGAAAGAAGCGTCGTCGCTGGCGAGGAAGACGGCGGCGCGGCCCACTTCCTCCGGCTTGCCGATCCGCCAGAGGGCATGTAACTTACCGGCGGAGGCGCGGGCGGCCTGGGGATCGGCTTGGGCCTGGAAATATCCTTCGGCGAGGCCGGCATCGATATAGCCGGGACAAATGCAGTTGACGCGAATGCCTTCCTTGCCGTGATCGATGGCCATGGCCTTGGTCAACCCGATGATGGCGGCCTTGGTAGCGCAGTAGCCAGCGCACGTGGGCTCGACAAAAAAGGCGTTCACCGACGACATGTTTACGATAGCACCCTTGGTTGCCCGCAGGTGCGGCATGAAGAATTTCGAACACAGGAATACGCCCCCGAGATTTACGGCAATTTCCCGGTCCCATTCCTCGACGGCTGTATCCTCAACGGTCTTATTGACCTGAATGGCAGCGTTGTTAAACAGTACATGCACCTTGCCAAAAGCACGGAGCGTTTCTTGCACCAAGTTTTGCACCGATTGGGGGCTGGCTACATCGGTCTCGACCGCGTGCGCTTTGCCCGCCATCTGGTGAATCAGCTGCGCCGTTTCGAGGGCGCCCGCCAGGTTGATGTCGGCGACGATCACGCTAGCGCCCTCACGGGCGAATTCAATGGCGGCGGCGCGCCCGATGCCGGACCCCGATCCGGTGATCACTGCTGTCCGGTCTTTCAGCTTCATGCGCCTTGTACTCGCTTTAGAGCTTGTTCGCAGGATTCGTTCCTGGTGTAAATGGTGGCGCGCACTTCGGCTGCAAATTTTTCGCCCGGAGCCAGTTTTCGGCTGGTTCCGTTGCGCGCGGCTTCCGCCAGGTGCACGGGGTAACTGGTCCACGGTTCCACGATGACGTGATGGTATCCGCGCCATCCGCCATAGACCAGCCATAACCACAGATACGGGCAGGTCTCGACGGGGAAGGTGAGCAGGAAGCCATCGCCGGTCTCCGTGTCCTCGACGGCATACCAGCCGGCTTCGAGATCGGTGCAATAGTGGCCGCAGAATATTGCGGCGTCAATGCCGCGCGCGCGGCTCATGTCGGTCACGCCCGAGGGCGTTTGGAGGTTGGGCCAAGCATAGCGCTCACCGGGCGCGCCCAGGCTGGCATCGGAGGAGAGACCTACGATGCCCATGCGAGCCGGGAGGCGCAAGATAGTGTGGGGCGTGGGCGCGAGCGCCGGATGCGTGCCCCAGATGAAGTCCATGGAGGCCGGGCCGAGGTTTGTAACCTCGTATTGCACCTTCACCACGGGTGAACTGCCGCTGAGCGTGACCGTCTTTTCCGCGCGCACCGGGCTGATGGGGCCAAAAGCAGCAAGGCGGGCGACCATATCGGCGCCATCGCGCTCGGCCGAAACCACGTTCCAGCGGACCGATCGCAACTCGCCCAGGTTCGGATACATTTCGCCCTTGTACTCACAGGCGTCGCATGTCGGGAAACCCTCATCCCAGCCTCCGCACCAGTAATTGTCAAAATTGGCTTCGATGGCGAAAGTCTGCGGCAGAACGCGCGGGTTGTGCCACAGAAAATTTCGACCGGTGGGCTTCCAGATAAGGTCGTAGATCTTGGCGCCGACATCCGGCAGGATGCTGAGGGCGAGCCACTCATTCTCCAGCTGGACGGCGCGCAGCGAATTGATGCTGGCATTAGGCTGTATCAAGGCCGGGCTCATGAATCCACCGTTGCCGGTGCTGCCGCCTCGGCACGGGCGCGCTGACGCTCCTCATAGACCGTAATCAGGAGAGTGCTGGCAAGGACCAGAATTCCGCCGGCGATCATCGGTGTTGTCAGCCGTTCACCCAGAACCAGGGCGGCGATGATCAAACCGAAGAAGGGAATCAGGTAATTGGAAAGCGCGGCTTGGGTGGCGTCGAGGCGGGTCAGCACGTTCAGGAAAAGTACCATCGACAGGAAATACTGGAACGCCGCCAGCAGCAGGAGGCCGATCCAGATCTTGGCCGTGAATCGCGGCAGATCGTGGAAGCTCCCGGGCTCGGCGTAGAGCGTGATGGGCAGCAGAAATGCGAACACGGCGTAATAACTGTATAGCAGCACGCGCAGCGGCGAGTAACGCTCCAGCAGCTTCTTGCTGTACACGTTGTAAAACGCGCTGCCGTTCACGCTCAGAAAAATCATGACGTTGCCCCAGAAGAATTTGCTGCTGGTCAAATCAAGTTCGTTCCAGTCCACGCCCGAGCACTCGATAACGCCACCGATGGCCAGCGCGAAGCTTATCCAGCGAATCGGCGACATGCGTTCGCGCAGAAAGAAGTAGGCCATGACGGCGGTCGAGACTGGAAGCGCCAGCATGATGAGCGCGGCGTTCGACGCCAGGGAGAATCGCACGCCCCAGGTAATGAAGAGCTGTGCTACCACCTGCCCGAATACACCAATGAGAATGAACTCCCAGACGTCACGAGTGGGGATGCGAGTTTTGAGTTTGCCCTCGCGCCGCAGAATGGGGATCAGCATGAGAGTGGCAAGCGTCATGGGGAAGAACGTCGCCGCCACGGGGCCCATTTGTTCCTGGACAATCTTGACCAGCACGAACTGGCTGGCCCAGATGAGATTACATGCCAGCAGCAGCCCCCAATCGCGCAGGCGTTCGGTATTGAGGCTAGACATGCTGCTGCACGGCCGCGGACTGGCAGAGATCGTAGGCAAGCACGACTTCACGCAGGCGCTCGCGGCTGCACGGGACAAGCGGAAGGCGCACCTCGTCCGAGCGGAAAATGCCGAGGTGATTGTATAGCGCCTTGGTATTCTGCACTTCGTCTCCCAAGCCGAACAAGTGAATGAAAGGCAGAACGCGCTCCGAAAAAACGCGCAGGGACTCGGCCGTCTTTCCGTCGTGAAGCAGACGCACCGTTTCCTGATAGGCGGCGGGAAAGACAGCGGGTGCGATGATCATACTGCCGTCAACGCCGAGCATCAGACTGCGGAATGCGACGACATCGTCCCCGGAAAACACGGTTACGCCGTGGCGCTTCAATACCGGAATTTTGTCGAGTGCGTGGTCGGTCAACTTGACTGACTTCAGATGCTGGCAGGCATCCACCATAGCGAGTAGCTGGTCCGCGGTGAGCCACGTCTTGGTGTAGACCGGATTGTCGTAAAGCACCAGCTCTAATCCAGAAGCACGATCGAGCGCGCGAAAGAACTCGAGGACCATGGGAAAAGTGTTGGGAAAGTAATAAGGGCAGGGAACCAGCCCGGCGTGGATTCCCAGTTCCTCCGCGGTACAGGCGAGCCGGGTCATCTCCTCGAGGTTGGTATGCGTCAATCCCACGACGATAGTCTTCGATGGCGGCGTATTGCGCGTGGCGAACTTCATAAGCTCGATACGTTCGTCCATGGTGAGCGACGGGGCTTCGCCGGTGCTGCCGCAAAGTGTGTAACCTTCCAGTTCCGGAAAGATGTGATCGAAAAGCCTGAGCAGGCTATCGAAGTCGATACGATTGTCGCGAAACGGCGTAGGAATCACCGGCAGCGATCCGCTGATTTTCAGTGAACTACCCTCCTTATTGACGGCGCTTTCGGCGTGATCCATGCGTCATTTTCGAGCTGGAGGCCGCTTCTCACGTATTGAAACCGCTTTCAGATGATATTCGGGCCGCCCTGAATGTGTCAACATAAGGACCATGGTTCGGCAGTATCTGGTCCCCGCCGTGACGCGAGCGTTGGAGGTAATCGAATTGCTCTCCAAGCAGGATACCGGCATGAGTATTTCAGAAATTCACCGGGCTCTGGGGCTGCCGCTCAGTTCGTCCGCGAACATCGTTTATACGCTCAAGTCGCTCGGATATCTGGAGCGCAGCGAAGAAGGTTCCCGCTACCGGCTCAGTCTGAAAATGCTAGGCATTTCGCGCCGCGTGCTGGACCGCATGGACTTTCTGAGCCGCTGCCACGGTTTGCTGGAAGAACTCAGCCAGGAATCAGGGCTCACGGTGCATCTGGCGGTGATGCGCGATGGCGAATCCATTTACATCGATCGCGTGGCCAATGACGGTTTCGTGCAGTTTTCATCCTATGTGGGGATGCGCTGGCCGGCGCACAGCTCGGCGGTGGGAAAAGCGCTAATGGCTTTCTTGCCGGACGGGGTGTTGCACCGCACGCTGAAGCACATGACCCTCCATAAAGTCACGCCGCGCTCCATCACATCCCGACGGGCGCTCGAGACGCAACTGGCCTCATTTCGCCGTCTGGGCTACACCTGGGAAATGGAAGAGGGCGAGATGGGCGTGGCGTGCGTGGCCGCGCCTCTGTACGGGCAGAAGGGCGAGGTAGTGGCGGCGGTCAGCATGACCGGAACAATCCAACAGATCCCGAAGAGCCGCATAGCGACTGCCGGTGCGATGGTCAAGAAGTATGCGCACCTGATGTCCATGCGGCTTGGGGGGGAATCCTGATTCCAGTCAAGCTGACGAATTCTCCGCGACAGGCCGTTAGACTCGATGCATTACGCACAAACTGCAATCGCTCCTTTTTTTCATGGCTAGGAACGAACCTCGCTGAGCTGGTACTTGAGCGCGTTGATGTCCGGGCTCGAGAGCGACTAGCCAACTCAAGCGGGTTAGCGCGACTCGGCTTGCTCTTCCTCGGATTTCAATTTCGTGTAAGCCGCATATTCGCGTTCGCCGTCGGCAGAGCGCCCCGCGCGTTTCAGCGCTCGTGAGAGCGCGAAGCGCAAGCGGCTGCTTCGCGGGTCGAGTTTCACGCCCGTGTCGAGCTGATGCACGGCTTCCTGCACGTCGCCTCGATCGAGCGCCAGGGTTCCCAGGTAGAAGTGCGGCTCGGGGAGCGAAGGGTCAAGAGAAGTGGCCTTCTGAAGAAGTTTTTCGGCCCGGGCTGTGGCTTCTTCGTTGGATGCGGTTTTGAAAAGCGCGGTGCCATAGGCTTCGTAACATTCGGCATTTTGAGGGAAGCGCTTGATCAATTGCTCAAAACTCTGTATTGCCTCGGCGTCCTGCCCGTTGGACCATCGGGCGAGCGCGAGGGCGCGCAGCGGCTCGGGAGAGTCCGGTTTGAGCCTCACGGCGATGGTGTATGACTTGACGGCGTCACTGTGCTGCTGGAGCTTGGTCTCGATAGATCCCTTCAGCACCCAGGCATTGTAAGAGGCGGGCAAGCGCTCCGTGGCCCGCCCTGCTATCGCCAGCGCCGCCACAAGCCGCCTGGTACTGGTAGCCAGGATGCCGGCCAGGTCCAGGTAATAGGCCTCGTTGGAGGGTTCTTGGTCGATAGCCTTGCTCAGCGCTTCGATCGCCTCGCCGCGCCGGCCTTGTTTTTCCAGGCACCAGCCCAGCAGATTGTAGGTGTCGCCAGTGGTATGCCCCGCTGCCACCAGCTCTGACAACGTTCTCTCGCTATCTGCAAAATGATCCTGATGGTATTGCGCCAAAGCGATGTGGTATCGGAGCGCCGCCGCGTCTGGATAGGACGAGCGCACCGACAAAAATAGGCGCTCGGCCAGTTCGTAATCCTTCCCATCGAGCGCCACGCGTCCGGCCACATAGGTGACCTGTGCGTTGACCGGGTGCGCAATAATCGGCTCCAGCGCTGCGCGCGCTTTCTCTCTCTCCGCTGTGTGATAGTAGGCGCCGGCCAGGGCGGTGATGGCGGCGGGTTGCGTCTCTACGAGGGCCGGTACTCGCGCCAGCAGCTGGGCCGCACGCGCGTAATCGTGTTGCTTCTCGGCGACCATGCCTAGAATCAGCGTCGCCTGCTGGTCGCCCGGATTGGCTTTGAGCAACCTTTCCAGGTTGCGCCGGGCTTCGGGCAATCGCCCGAGCCTCCACTGGTTTGTGGCCAGGTTACGCCGCGTGATGTTGTTCTCAGGATCGCGCGCCAGCGCCTTCTCCAACCACCCGGTGGATTCCTCCAGCTTCCCCGACATCGCCAGGATACTGCCCAACGTTCCCAGAATTTCGGCATCGTTCGGCGCCGACTCCGCCGCCTGTCGAAGCTCTCTCTCCGCGGCTTCAAAGTTGCCGGCTTTAGCGTAATGGAGGCCTCTCTCCTTATGGTTTCCCGGCGGCGACTGACTCCATCCAAGCGGAGTCGTCACGATGAGGGCTAATAAGAGAATTCGCGGCAACAGAAACATGCAGTTCCGGTACGTTCATTATCTCCGATTGGGCGCGACAAGACGCGACAACGGAGCATGCGGATTCTCAGGAAAATATTAACGTTGCACCTCTTGACAAGGCAGCCGCCTGGGATAAAATCAACAGATCGAAACCAGCTTCAATACTTTGGAAGTCTCTAGAACCATGCTTTCTTCGCAATACCGGACGCGTTTTCAGTAGGGGGAGAAATGTCGCGAGTTCGTGCATGCCTTCGACACATCACATGTCTGCTGTCTTTGATTCTGCTCCTGACGGGAGCATCTAACCTTAACGCGCAGATCAATCGCGGTGTCCTCGAGGGGCTAGTAACCGACCCACAAGGCGCCAGCATGGCCGGCGTTCAGGTTGAGGTGATCGCCGTTGACACAAACATCACCTCCCGCGTGACAACAAACGACGCCGGCTCCTACCGCGCGGTCGATCTGGTTCCCGGCAAGTATAGGGCGCGGTTCTCATTCTCCGGATTCGCCACCCTGGATCTGACCGATATCGACGTCCCCGCCGGAAAAGTCACGCGCCTGGACACGCAGATGCGGGTCGACGCCACTCGCCAGACCGTGGAGGTCAAGGCCGAGACTCCGCTGCTTGAATCGGGAGCGGCGAATTTCAGCACGACGCTCGAAACCAAGACCATCCAGGAGGTTCCTCTGCAAGGGCGCGATCTGCAGCAACTAGTGTTCCTTGTGCCAGGAATCAACAACGTGGGTGGACCTCCGGG
Organism: Bryobacteraceae bacterium; assembly: GCA_035577325.1. Classification (GTDB taxonomy): domain Bacteria; phylum Acidobacteriota; class Terriglobia; order Bryobacterales; family Bryobacteraceae; genus QHXW01. Next base: position 19,372 of record DATLVQ010000144.1, read on the forward strand.
CAGCAACTTCGGCTTTAACAGCCAGTACGGAACATTCCCCGATCCCACGCATGTCCTGGGTTCGGACCTTTCTGTGAACGGCGGCCAGGGTGGCGCTAACGCGTGGTATCTGGACGGCAACCTCAATCTTTCGAGTTTTGCAGAGAACGTCGCGGTCAATCCCAGCCCCGATGCGGTAGCGGAATTTCAAGCCATCACCAACGCTTTCGCGGCCGAGTACAGCCGGACCGGTGGAGGGGTTTTCAATGTGGTGCTGAAGTCGGGCACCAACCAGCTACACGGAAATCTTTATGAATTCCTGCGAAACGATGCGACTAATGCGCGCAATCCGTTCACATCGATTGATGAACAGGGTCACTTGATCAAAGACCGCCAGCTTCGTTTTAATAATTTTGGTTTCACCGTTGGAGGGCCGGTCGTCCTTCCGCACGTCTATAACGGAAAGGACAAGACGTTTTTCTTCTTCTCGAGTGACTTCACTAAGCTGCACCTGTTGGGTTACAAGAATTTTACGGTTCCGACGGCCCGCATGCGCCAGGGCGATTTCAGTGAAGACGCGGACGTGATTTCGAATGGCCTTTGGGATCCGTACAGCACCGTGGGTCCCAACGCAGACGGTTTGTTCGAGCGGCGGGCCTTTGGTACACCGGTTGCCGGCAACCCTTTCGGAGGCGACGGCTGTCAGGCGTCGGCCATTGAGTCCGGCAAAGCCAGCGGAAATCCAACCTGCAATTTCGCCACCCAGATCCCGCAGAGCCGGCTCGATCCGACGGCCATGTACTTCATGAAGTCCTTCCCCATGCCGAATTACAACGATCCTCTGAGCAGTTGCCCTATGGGCAAGGACGGCTTCAAGATCTGCAACAACTTCCAGGGCGCGATTGGCAGCAGCCAGGATCCATCCAACTTTTCGCTGAAATTCGATCATCAGTGGAGCGATAAGAGTCGCTACTTCGTCGAATGGCTGTACAATCCTGGCAAGTATCGCAATTATCGTGTGCCCTGGACGGGAGCGACTTTCCCATATGATTACGTCGGCTGGGGATCGAATTACCCGGTAGATTTCAACAACCAGATCATTTCCATCGGCAACACTTATTCCATCCGGCCGACCCTGATCAACGAATTCCGGCTCGGCTTCAGTCGGCAGTGGATGAGTACCAATCCCAGCTCTCCCTATCCTGACAACATCACGGATCAGAAAGCCGTGGCGGCGAAGTTACAAGCCAACCAGATTCCGTCCGATCCATTCTTCCCCGTGCCGAATTGGAACATCGGGACTCCCGGAGGCGGCAACATCAGATTCGGGCCGACCACGTGGGTCAATATGAACACTGCAGCCGAGGCATACACGCTCCTCGATAACGTGACCAAGATTATCGGCAAGCATACTCTCAAGACCGGGTTTGTCTACCGGCTCGAGCACACCGCATATGAGAGCGGTTTCCCCACAGGATTTGGTTTCGGTGGTGAGTTGGTGCAGGATCCAAACACTAACCTGGGGGGCAGCGGCCTGGCGCAGTTCATGCTTGGCGCGGTTGCCAGCGGCGGACGCGGTTCGTACACCGGGGTCATGTGGAAGCCCTATGAGCGGTTCCGCTATTGGGGATTTTTCATCCAGGACGATGTCCGCATCACGAGCAACTTTACATTGAATCTGGGACTGCGGTACGACATCAATGGCCTGTACCGGACACGGCAGGGACCCAACTCCAATTTTTGCCTGGGCTGCCCGAATGCAGAGACCGGACTCAAAGGCAAGGTCGTATACGAGGGAGATCCAGGTTTTCCAAAGGGTGACATCGCGCCCGCGAAGAAGAACAACATCGAGCCGCGCGTGAATTTCTCCTGGTCGCCATTCCACGATCGGAAAACGGTGATCCGCGGCGGGTACAACATTTTTTCAAGTAATGCGTTTGCGAGCATCAATTCGCCGGGCCAATCGGCCGCCAACGCCCCGGGATGGAACCAGGAGTATGACTGGAACGGTAGCTTTTATCCAAACCAGTGCGCTAAGTTCTCTGGTCAGTGCGTGGTCTTTCCGTTGAGCGACACCAGCGTCGACAAAAGGACTCTAACCACTCCGCCGTATCCCAGCACATTCCCGGGGGCGAACCGGGATCCGCTGATCGGCATCGGGCTTCTTCAGTTCTTCACGCCGCCGGCGCACGATCCGATGGTGCAGACGTGGGGCCTCGAAGTGCAACGCGAGCTGCCCGGGAACATGCTGGTCAGCGTTGGCTACGTAGGCAACCATGGCACGCATCTGGTTGGCGAACCATTCCGCCAGTTCAACTTTGTCCACACCGCGGACCGCATTAAGTACCGCACCGCCATCGATGCCAACGTGCCGATCACAGATTATTACAGCGGAGCCACCGCCGCCAAACTCCAGGAGGTGTACGGCGGCGCGGAGCTCCCGCGCAGTTTCTTGCTGAAAGACTATCCGTTTTACGGAGCCATCTCGGCTTTGCAGAATAACACTGCGTTTGAAGGTACGAGCATCTATCACGGCATGAATGTACGCGTTCAAAAGCGGTATTCGCAAGGCCTGGATTTTGTGCTGGCCTATACATTTTCAAAGAAAATGGTTAACGCCTCGACTGGCCAGACCGCAGCTATGCTGGTCGACCCGATTCATTGGGGTACACGCGCCGGTGGCATTGGCGGCCGCGGCGGATCCCTGAGCGGCGGTTATGGCGGCTCGTTCCAGGACATCGATAACAAGAACCTGGATCGCGCCATCGCGGCCGATGACATCACACACATGTTGAATATTGCGGCCAGCTATGAGCTACCTATCGGGAAGAACCGGCAGTTCCTGCGCAATAGCAACAGGGCTGTGGACGCAGTAATCGGCGGCTGGCGTCTGACGGGCAACTTCAACGCGCAGGGCGGCTTGCCGATGTCGATCAGTGGGCCCTGCAATGAGCTGACCTGCCGGCCCAACGTAATTGGCAATCCGAATTTCAGCGGCAGCCGGTCCCGGGAGCAGCAGATCAATCAGTGGGCGAACCCGGCGGCGTTCGAGCCGGTGTTTGGCGGCGATCAGAACTTCTGGGCCAACTATGATCCTAACGACGACCGCGCCTGGCGGTTCGGCACAGCCGGAGCGCGCTTGCCTTGGCTCCGCTCTCCCGGATTCTGGAACATCGATACGTCGCTGGCCAAGCAATTCCACCTGAACGAGCAGCGGTACTTCGAGTTCCGGTGGGAGCTCTTCAACGCGTTGAATCATCAGAATCTGGGATTCCCAGACACGAATTTCTGTCTGCCGCCTCTGGCCGACGGCACTACCGACACCGTCCATCAGGACGGCTGCCAGTTCGGGCGCATCACCAATATTCAGACTGATCCACGATCCATGCAGTTTTCGCTGAAGTTTTTCTTCTAGATTTGGCGAATAGGCTGCCTTGCCTGTGCTCGCCTGCAAGAAACGGGTACAGGCAGGGGGGCTATTCCGGCTCACGCCCAGACACCGAAGGGATCTACCCGATTCCGGGTGATTTTGCCACTCCTGCTAAAATGTAGGGATCGACGGCTTGGTTATGAGCGATCCCCAAGAGCGGCTGGCGCATCTGTACGACGCCCTCGCCACGCGCATCCTGGTGCTCGATGGGGCGATGGGCACGATGCTGCAACAGCGGCATCTCACCGCCGCGGATTTCGGCGGTCCGGCGCTCGAGGGGTGCAACGAGAACCTGGCCAAGACGCGGCCGGATGTGGTGCTCGACATTCACCGCGAATACTACAAAGCCGGCGCGGACATCGTCGAGACGAATTCTTTCGGTGGCACGAAAGTAGTGCTGGCAGAATATCAGCTTGCCGATCAGGCGTACGAGTTGAATTTCACCGCGGCGAAACTGGCGCGACAGGCAGCCGACGAGTTTTCTACCACCGCGAAACCCCGCTGGGTCCTGGGTTCGATGGGACCCACCACCAAGGCCATAACCGTGACAGGCGGCATCACGTTCCGCGAGTTGGAAGAGAACTATTACGATCAGGCCAAGGCGCTGCTCGAGGGCGGCGCCGATATCCTGGTGCTCGAAACGTGCCAGGACACGCGCAACGTCAAGGCGGGATTGCTGGGCATCCAGCGGCTCATGCGCGAATCGGGCCGCAATATTCCGGTCATGGTTTCGGGAACCATCGAGCCTATGGGGACCATGCTGGCTGGACAGACGGCGGACGCATTCTGGAGCTCGATTTCGCACGTGGACCTGTTGTCAGTGGGCCTCAACTGCGCCACCGGTCCCGAGTTCATGACCGACCATATTCGCACCCTGAGCGATATGGTGACGACGCGCATTTCCTGCTATCCGAACGCGGGCCTGCCCAATGAAGACGGCAAATATCTGGAGACGCCGCAATCGCTGGCCGAACAGCTGGATCGTTTCGCCAACCACGGCTGGCTGAATCTGGTAGGCGGCTGCTGCGGAACCACCGCGGCGCACATCCAGGCGATCGCCCAGATGGTGGAAGGCAAGAAGCCGCGCACGCCGAAAGCGTCCGCGCATCGTGCGTACTATTCCGGTATCGAACTGGTGGAGGCGGAGGACAGCAACCGTCCGCTGATCGTGGGCGAGCGCACCAACGTGATCGGTTCGCGCGCCTTCAAGAAGCTGATCGCCGAAGAGAAGTGGGAGCAAGCAGCGGAGATCGCGCGCCAGCAAGTAAAAAACGGCGCGCACATCATCGATGTCTGCCTGCAATCGACGGATCGGGAAGAGATACACGATATCCCGCTGTTTTATGAGCGGCTGATCCGGCTGGTGAAGGCGCCGGTCATGATCGATACCACCGATCCGCGGGCTGTCGAGCTGTCGCTGACCTATTGCCAGGGCAAGAGCCTCGTCAACTCCATCAATCTGGAGGACGGCGAGGAAAAATTCGAGCGCTTGTGTCCCATTGCGCGGGCTTACGGCGCTGCGTTGATAGTAGGCTGCATCGATGAAGACAAGCAGCAAGCCCAGGCATTCACGCGCGAGCGCAAACTGGCCGTTGCCGAGCGTTCCGTCAAGCTGCTTACCGAAAAGTACGGCATTCCGGTTGAGGACATCATCATCGACCCGCTGGTATTCCCCTGTGCTACTGGTGACGCGAATTACATCGGCGGCGCGGTCGAGACCATCGAAGCTGTGCGCCTGATCAAGGAAAAAATTCCCTACGTCAAAACGGTGCTGGGGATCTCGAATATCTCGTTCGGACTTCCGCCGGCGGCGCGCGAAGTGGTCAATTCGGTGTTTCTGTACTACTGCACCAAGGCCGGCCTGGATCTCGCCATCGTCAACGCAGAAAAACTAGAGCGCTTCGCTTCGATTCCGGAGCACGAGCGCCGTCTGGCGGAAAACCTGCTCTTCAATACGCCGCCCGCCGATGCGCCTGACGAAAACCTGCGGATCGCTCCCGGCGATTGGCGCGAGCAGTCGCCCGAGCAAAGAGGCGCCATCAACCAGTTCCACATCGCCGCAGTTACAGAGTTCTTCCGGCACGCAGTAAAGAAGGATAAAGCTGCGACGGCCGATTTACCGCTCGACGAGCGCCTGGCCAACTACATCGTCGAAGGCACGAAAGAAGGTTTGATCGAAGATCTGGACCGCAAGCGTGCCGAAGGCGCCGCGCCGCTCGATATCATCAATGGCCCGCTCATGAAGGGGATGGCGGAAGTGGGCCGTCTGTTCAATAACAACGAGCTCATTGTGGCTGAAGTGCTGCAATCGGCGGAAGCTATGAAAGCCGCGGTCGGCTATCTCGAGACTTTCATGGAGAAGGCCGAGACCGCCACGCGCGGCAAGATACTTCTGGCCACGGTGAAGGGCGACGTGCACGATATCGGCAAGAATCTGGTCGAGATCATTCTCAGTAACAACGGTTATCGCGTTATCAATCTAGGGATCAAGGTTCCACCCGAGAAGCTGATCGAGGCGTATCGCGAGCACTCGCCCGATGCGATCGGGCTTTCCGGCCTGCTGGTGAAGAGCGCACAGCAGATGGTGATTACGGCCGGCGATCTGAAAGAAAACGATATACACGTGCCACTGCTGGTGGGTGGCGCGGCATTATCGGAAAAATTCACAACTGGCAAGATCGGGCCGGCATACGGCGAAGCCGTGTGTTACGCCAAGGACGCCATGACGGGGCTGCGGCTCATGAATGAGCTGATGGATCCCGCCCAGCGCGACGCCATGTTGCGGGTCCATACACACGTGGTTCCGCCGATGGTTCTGGAACGCCCGGTGGAAGCCCCGGCCGCCATCACAGAAAATCGCAGCCCCAAAGTTCGCACGGATCTGCCAATACCGGCGGCACCGTATCTGGATCGGAAAGTTCGTGATGTGCCACAGCTTGGCGAAATCTGGAGCTACATCAATCCGCACATGCTCTATGGGCGGCACCTGGGTTACAAGGGTCACTTCGAAAAGCACCTGGCGGAGCACAACGAGAAGGCGCTGGAGTTGTACCACATGCTCGAAGGGCTGAAACACGAAGCTGCGCAGTACATTAAGGTGAAAGCGGTGTGGCAGTTCTTCGAGGCGGAGCGCGCGGGCAACAGCATCGACCTGTTTGCACCTGGCGGCAAAACGCCGATCCACACTTTTCATTTCGGGCGCCAGCGCCGGGACGATGGGCTCTCGCTGAGCGATTACATTCTGGACCAAGTGGACGGCGCCCGGGATCATCTCGCGATCTTTGTCGTCACCGCCGGCGCAGGCATTCGAGAGAAGAGCGAAGAATTGAAGCAGGCCGGCCTTTATTTCAAGGCGCATGCTTTGCAAGCGCTGGCAATCGAGACCGCGGAGGGCTGCGCCGAGTGGCTGCACCGCCGCATTCGCGAGGACTGGGGCTTTCCTGACGCACCCACCATGACCATGCAGGAGCGTTTCACGTCGCGTTATCGCGGCAAGCGCTACAGTTTTGGTTATCCCGCATGTCCCAATCTGGATGATCAGCAGGGCATCTGGAAACTATTGCAGCCTGACGAAATCGGCGTACGGCTCACAGAGGGCATGATGATGGAGCCAGAGGCGAGCGTCAGCGCGCTGGTATTCCATCACCCCGACTGCGCCTACTTCACGGCGAGCGAAGAGACCGAAGAAGTGCTGGTTTAAGTCGTCCGGTTCACCCGCATAAAATTCCTCCTCACCCCGGTGACATAGGCCTTCGCCAAACGTCTCGCTATACTGCGGCCCATATACGATGCGCAAGCTCCGCTGGGTGCCCGGAATCGTCATCTTCGCCTCATGGTCGCTCTTCGCGGGGTTCATGGCGCTGCAGGAGCACTACACCGCACAACTCATCGGGAAGCCGATGACCTGGGCCTACACGCTCCGAGCTGAATTTACAT
>DATLVQ010000145.1:0-4670 GCA_035577325.1 Bryobacteraceae bacterium
CAGCCTGCATGGTGGCATCCGTACGATCTCGTGAAGGATTCGCGGTTTCGTGTCGTTGACCCGGTATACTATTATTCCGTCGCTTCCCTGAACCGTCAGGAGATGCGCGAACTCCAGGAGAGATTCCGGCCCCACACCGAGCGAGTCGACCATTGGAAACGCGATTCAGACCAACTAGACCGTAATCTCACCGACCACGCGAATAACGAACGTTGGTGGCTCGTCAGCGTATATGAGTGGGAGAGCGGGGTAGAGTGAGCCGGGTGTGACGAGTATTCCAGCCGATCTGGAAGCCCCGCTGGTGGTTACCTGGCGTCTGAGGCGGATCGAGGCTTGAAAGTCATTAGCATTCAGCGGTGCATGAGCGCGATCGCTGCCGCGCACTCGGCCCGCGAGCTGGGAAAAGCCCGTGAAGGCGATGTCAGCAGTCGAGGCAAACGCGTTATCTGAGGCCGCATCCAACCGGCACCGTAGACGCCGCTACCGACTCGTGTCGTAAGATTGCAATAGGCAGTTTGCGACCAACGTCGCCAAATTGCTCAAATCCCACTTCAGTTGCCATAGAAAGGAATTTGAGTGAATAACGTCGAGAATGTCATTTCTCAACTTGAGACGCAGCGATCTGCCATCGATCGCGCCATATCGGCTCTTCGGGAAGTAGCGGGGAAGAGTCCCTTGGAAAAAGTAACAGCGTTAGGCAGTAATGGCCAGCCTCGCAAGAGACACTTGAGCCCGGAGGGCCGCAGAAGAATCATCGCCGCTGCCAAAAAACGCTGGGCAGCAAAACGGGCTGATGGAGCCCGTGCTGTATCGAAGCGTGCAGCGGCGCCGCGCCGCGGGGTGATGAGCCCTGCAGGGCGAAAGCGGCTCGCCTTAGCGATGAAGAAGAGATGGGCCGCCGCCAAGAAGGCTGGCAAGAAGCAATTGGCTTAACTGACCTGCCTTCGATAATCTCTACCAGATAAAATTGAGGATCTTCCGTGTCGGCTGAAGTGTAAACGACCTCCGCACGGATGTTGGATGATTTACTTCCGAAACAGCAGGTTGCCCAAATAGCGCAGAAACGGTCGGCAGAGGAAGTGCGGAGAAAAGCATTCAGCCCAGACCAATAGAGACCGCACGGACTCCGTCCCCTGGGGCGCCGAGCAAAAGCGTTCTGTACGTGACGCCGTGAAAGCGGAAGGACACGAGCCACGATTTATTGAGGCGGCACCGTCGCAATGACGTTCGCCCGCGTATAACCCGACGGAAGCTGCACTGAGGCCGTCGCCATAGAGGATTGCGTGGTTCCTTGGAACGGCGTGGACGTCAGGAAAATATCTGGTCCACTATCCGAGAAAAACTGGAGCTGGGCCGTAGTGCCGACGGGAATGTTCATACCTTGGAGAACCACGGTCACCGCAGAAGCATTGCTGATCGTAACATCAGGCGTTGTAAATTGACCCGTGGGTGGCCGTTTGACCGGCTGATTGTCGACCGTCAATACACTAATTGAGGGCTGGGGTGGCATGGGCTTCACGAAAGTATTAAATGGGGCACCAAAGGTATATGAACCCGCATTACCGAAACCGCCGGGATAATTTAAAGACTCGATTCTGATAGCCCCCGGAGTGCCCGCGCTTGCAGTCGTTCCGCAACCAGAACCCGGGCTGGCGCTCAGTCCTGTTCCGCCGTGATTAATGATGCTGGGCGCAACGAGCCGAATGCTGCCGCCACTTCCTCCTCCGGCACGAGGCTCGTTACAGGAACTGCCGCCACCGTCTGCGTGAATCCCGGAGTTTTGTAGGAACTCGATTGAAACAGAGCTGGCGATTAGTATGGCGCCGCCTCCCGCGCCTCCACCACCGTTTGATGATCCGCCGCCCCCCGAGCCGCCGACTAATGGGATGGCAAAGCTGTTACCCGTAAACGCCCCGCCACCAGCATCCGTTGTGGCAGTGCCGGCCGCACCTCCGCCAGGTCCAAGACCGGCTGTAGCAGAATTTCCACCCGTTCCCCCCGGATATCCGCCCGCACCCGGAGTGGATGGAAATCGATTTACAGTTGGGAAATCTTGCGAGCCATTATCGCCATTAAGATTGATGATCCCGCCTATGGTAACCGCGCCGCTCGCCAGCCATACCACCGGCTCCGTAAAAGTCGTACCGGATAATTTCACCGTTACTCCGGCGGGAATGTTAATCGTCGTGAAATTGAAAATGTTGTCGTGCGTTGGATTCAGAGGTGGGTTGTAGCTGCTGGGGTCAAAAATGACCGTCGTGTTTGGTGACACGTTCGAAAAATCAAGCGGCCCGTCCGCACCGGTCGATCCGCTGCTGAATTGCGCATAGGCCGGGAAGGAAACAAGGACCATTGCGCAGGGCAATGTTGTGTGTCTCATTTGAAACTCCATTCTGTTCGAATATCAATTCCGAGTGGGCCATCAGTGCCATTCGATTCAACGGCCGGCCAGGTCATCATGTCAGTCATTAGGAGCGGTAGATATGCGTACACCGTCTGCGCAACGCTCGCCGATAGCAGATTACGAATACTGAAGACCAAAGTTGCTGTCGCTGGCGGCGAGCTTTGCTGGGCGACACCCGGAAGAATATTGTTCAAAATTGAAAATGACTGCTCTGCAACCGCAGGCCCCGCCTGAGCTGCTGGTATAGGATTAATCGCATTCAGGATAGAAAGGGACTGCTGCGTAACGGCTGGTCCTCGCTGCGCGGTCGGCTCCGGATTCACTCCGTTTAAAATCGTGACGATCTGCTGAGCAACGGCGGATGGTCGATGAATAGTGGGAATGCTCACTGGATCTAATGGGTCCGAGCCTAACGCTAGCTCAAGGCCATCGGGATAGCCATCGCCGTCTGTGTCGGGGTTCAAAGGATCTGTACCCGCAGCGATCTCTTGGGCGCTCGTCAGGCTGTCACCATCGGGATCACTGTTGGGGTCCGAACCAGGAATACTGATCGTGTTGAAAGCGGACGATCCTTTGACGAAGCCAAGAATTGGCGTTGGGTCGGACGATCCTGCTGGGCCCGTCGCGACCAGAGTGAACCTGCCGGAGGTCTTTGCATCGGCCGTCACGCTCAGCGTAGCCGAAGTGCCGGCGGAATTAATGTTCGTGACGGTGACCATCGTCGCCGGAGTCACCGTGGGCAATAACGCGAATGTCGATCCGCCCAAGTTGGCGCCCGTCACCGTTACACTGGCCCCACCCGCCAAAATCGACTTAGGCGTGATCGCGGTGACGAACGGTTTCGGGCCAAGATGGATATCGCCCGCAACGGTTACTCCTCCGAGCACGGGCTGTAGCGCGACCGAAACTCCGCCCAACAGTGTGCCGTTTACCGTTGCTATTGCTGTGACCACGATTGGACCCTTGATCGTCGGGAGGCCTGAAAAGGCGAAGGTACCATCCGAGGCTGTGGTACTGGATTTGCAAAGTGAACAATTCACAGTAGCGCCGGCCACAGGATTCCCGGAAGTGTCGACCACCCGCCCCTTAACCGTCGTGAGGGGGTCGGGAATCACCGGCACTACCACGTTCTGTGCGGTCCCTATATTGTTTCCGAAATCGACTGCCGTAGCTCCGAAGGTAAGAGTGGCAGCCGTAAGAGGCACGGTGTAGCTGAACTGATACGGTGAGCTCGCTGTGGTAAGCACGGCTTGACCATTCACCAGGAAACGTACCGATGCCACGGCCACGTCGTCTGTTGCGTTCGCCGAAACCGTAATAGTCTGCTCTTGAACCAGCGGCGTTCCAGAGACCGGCGATGTGATCGAGATCGTCGGCGGTATCCCGAACGTATCCACAATCTCTTGATACTTCAAAATTCGAAGCGTTCCTGTAGTCGGAATGATTAGGTATCCGAAGCTGATGTCAACGGCGATACTGGAACCAAAACCAGGACTCTGCAGAACCCAGAATCCCACGCTGCTCGGGTTCAGCGGACTGGAGATGTTGATGAGGGGAACGGCACGCCCGAAGCTGACGTCGGCCGTTATAGCGATGTTGCCGAAGCCGGCGATGTCTATGGGAACGCCACCGAGATTCGATGGGAGTGAATTCGTGATCACGGGTTGATCCGGGTTGCTGACATCGACGGACGTAACGCTGCGCTGCGCATCCGCAAGGAGTGCGGCCGGAAGCTTCAGCAATATTCGTCGAACATCACCGCCCGTGAGAATGCCTCGCAGCTTGGGCGAACCGGGAGTAGAGATGTCGGCGAGTTGCAGACCGGACGTTCCCATCGCCACTGCGGTAATCCCGTCTTGTGGATCAAAATCAACGCCGAGCGCAGGAGCCGGCGTCGTGAACGACCCGATCAGGCTGGGGCTCGCAGGGTTCTCGATGTTGACCAGAGAAACGCCACCAGACTGTGCCGCCACAGCGACCATGGAGCCATGCAACGCGAGCGACGCAGGATTACCCGTTATAGCCAGAGTCGAGAGAAGAGCGGGCGCGTCCGGATTCTGGACCTGGATGACCCGGAGAAAACCGTTTGTATCTGCGATGAAGACATTCTGGCCCGAGGCTCGAACGGCCTGAGCGTTGCCAATCGCTCCGAGCGTCCCGCGGACTCGTGGATTACCCCTGTCCGTGACGTCCACAATGACCAAACCACCTGAGCCGGTTGCTATGTATGCGAAATTGCCCGCCACATCCACGGCGACCGCGCCGG
>DATLVQ010000146.1:0-6302 GCA_035577325.1 Bryobacteraceae bacterium
GGATGTTCTCGGTAAGCTGGCGGTAGAACTTCGCCCGACTGTGTTGTTCGGCTTCTTGAAGGCCCAAGGTACGAGCCCGAAGATTCGAGTCTCAGTAGATAACAGCAGAATAATAGACGTCCTCGAACGTATGTGTGTACAGGATCCTCGCTATCAGGTGGCACCGAGTGCGACTCGACATGTTGTCAATGTCCTCCCGCGCAGCAGGGACGCCCGAGGAATGGACCTCCTGCGCATTCACTTGAATCGATTCGACATGGTTACGGAAGATTGGCCTCAGAATCTCCATATGCGAGCGATCGAGTTCTCGCCTGAGATCGGGGCCTACCTGCAAAAGTGGTACCGCATGGAGAGTAAGCCAAAGGCACCGATAGGTTCACCCGGGGTTAATATGATGAGCACCGTAGCTCCACCTCGCGTCGAAGTCCACCTCGAAAACGCAAGCGTTTTGGAGATAATGAATGCGATTTCAGAGTGGACCCTGCAATTATCGGTTGCCCGGGACAACTCCGTTCCCAAGGTGGTGACTATTTGGCCCGTCGGCTGGCAGGGTGAGGTTCCACGGACTGACGAAACAACGTTCGAGTACTGGTCACACGCGATCTTTTCCTCTTTCCCACGTTAGCGACTGGTTGGTGTGGACAGATCAAACATCACTAAGAGAGCGCTGGCAGTTTATAACGGATCGTTGCCGTACATCTGCTGGACAACTGTCAAAAAACAGATTGATTTGTAGACCTTATTTCGCCGGGCCTCGTGATTTCGGTCAATGACCGGAAGTACTTAGTGCACAATTGAGAAATTGGCAAATTGGTTGTGTCAGGCCAACTCCGGCCGACCTGAGGATTCCGGCGAAGGCGAACGCTGATTCCGAAGGGAACGCGAAAGGCATTCCGGGCCGAAGGCGAACAGCTCTCGGAGCGTAGCGACGCTGGCATCTCGATTGTGCAAGAAGTGTTCGACTTCGTCAAGAGAAACCTATCCGGAGCGCAGCGAAGGAAGACTCCGCGAGCGGAGAAAGGGGTGCGGGGAAAGGGGCGGCAGCCCTTGTCCCCGCCTCAGCACGCAGAAACCGTGAGCGCGACGAGCGCTCAGGACCCCGTCATTTGGGTTTGTGCCCTCGACCGAGTGCGCTGATGTCTTTTGCTCGGCTGACAAGAGTAGATTTGGACCGCAGGGGAAGATATTCTTTGCCGCCTGGCATGAAGCGGCGTGATGCATAGACGACAAGTTCGTTTCCGACGGCAAGGAGCCCTCTCCAAAACGCGGTGCACAGCCCGCCGTCGGTTTGGATTGCCGGCATCTCAAATGTCGGACCTACTCGTCCCTTCCAAACGCGGCTGACGCGAAACATTACTGTCCGATCGGTGTCTGAGCCCCTGAATCCCTCGATGGTGCCTTGAAACACAACCTCGGATAAGTGTCTAGCCTCCTTGGTAGACACCTCAACGTCATCACATTGAGCGAACAGGTATGCGGACATGAATAGGACGAACACGAGTCGCATCATGTCCGGTATTCTACGACAGGCAGAAGAGCATTACGGGCAGATCTTCTTGCCTTGGATTTGAACGCTATGCGTTCGGCTTCCCGCTATTCTTACGCATCGAATCGCCGCGCATTTCAATGCGATGAGGGCACGTGACCACTCGCTCAGATCGAACGGCTCCATGGGCAGGGGCTTCAAGGCCGGTTTGTCGATAGCTTCGAACGCTGTCGCCCGGCTTCCGTCGCGCCTGCGGAAGGGCCGGTGATTCAGCTTTATGAACAGTTCGCGAATGGCGCCGTTAAGTTCTTCCAGCGAAAAGAACTTTTGGTGGCGCAGCGCAGCCACAATCCAGCGCTGGGCGACCTGCACGGCGTTCTCCACCTTGGCTTTGTCTCGGGGTTTGTACGGTCGTGCGGGCACGATGCCGAAGCCGCAGTGGAGCGCGAAGTTGTAGTAAGTCGGGTTCAGATCTGGATCGTAGCGGTGTGCCTTGGTCACGCCGGTCTTGGCGTTGTCGGGAACCACGAGTGTGTGGGAATGCCGCCAAAATGTTCAAAGCCGTGCACGTGCGCGCGCAGCCACGATTCCATCTGTTGGTTGCGCGTTCGCCCATGCCTCCCCGGCCGAGGTGCAAGAGAACCTCGTATGCACCCAATTGCGTGGAGAGTGGGAGGGCCATGAGCCGTGCCGTTCGCAATGTAGTTTATCGCAGGACGGACGCGCATTGAGTAATCCCCGCCGTTCGCAACATTCCCCTACACGAGCCGGAACTTCCCTTCGATCCACTAACGCATTGAAGTCGCCTCCCGAGAAGGATAGGGACCTACAAACGCCCTTCGGTCCTGATATGCGTCATTATCGGATGCTATTTCTGCCGGAGCGGCTCCACGCTCTGATATTCTCTTTGATGCCGCAATAGAAAATAATACGACCACGCGGCCAGGGCCAGCAGGCATCGAATGCGCGTCTCCGGGACTCCTCGTCCAGTCATCCAAGTTTCGGGTATCCGCAAGACCTATGGCAGTACGGTGGCCGTCTCCGAAGTTTCGTTTGAAGTCAACGAAGGGGAGGTCTTTGGTCTGATCGGTCCGAACGGCGCCGGGAAGACTACCACGATGGAGTGCGTCGAAGGCATGCGCCGGCCGGACCGAGGCGTTATCTCGATCCTAGGTTTGGATCCGTTTCGTGACGTGTACCAGGTGCAGAACCGGATTGGAGTGCAACTCCAACAGGCGCAGCTCCAGAAGAGAATCAAGGTATGGGAGGCTGTGGATCTCTGGGCCTCGCTTTACTCGAAATCGGTAGACGCCGACCGACTTCTCGAACAGCTCGGCCTTGCCGACAAACGGAACGCTTGGTTCATGACCCTCTCGGGTGGGCAGAAACAGCGGTTGTTCATCGCCCTGGCGCTGGTCAACGATCCGGAAGTAGTATTTCTGGATGAGCTGACCACTGGGCTCGACCCACAGTCGCGACGAGCGATTTGGGACCTAGTGCGCGGCATCCGCGACCGCGGCAAGACGGTCTTTATGACCACGCATTTGATGGAGGAGGCTGAACGGTTGTGCGACCGCGTGGCAATCATCGAGCACGGAAAGATCATCGACATTGGCAGGCCGGAGGAGTTGGTCGGGCGGCACTGCCCTGAGCGAACGGTCGTCCTGATCACCGATAACGCACTCGCCGAAGAGCGTCTGCGCGCGATCTCACAGGTGGAGACTGTGACGCGCCAAGGCTCACACTTCACGATTAGGGGGCTGGGCGACGACTTTGTGAGCGAGGTAATCCACTGTCTGTCCGAGAACCGGATACGAGTCACCGACTTCCGCACTATGCTGCCTAACCTCGAGGACGTCTTTCTGCAACTTACCGGCCATTCGATGCGCGATTAGAAGAGGCAAGGTATGCTACATGGGCTCTGGAAACTGACCTGGCTTGAGATCAAGATCTTCCTGCGCGAGCCGCTCGGGGCATTCGGATCGATCTTCCTTCCCGTCATAGTGTTCGTGGTGGTGGGCCGATTCATGGGGGGCCGGCTCTCGTCGCGCGAGATCGCCGCCGCCCAATTCGTGCGCGTCGGGCTTCCGGTTTTCGTCTCACTATTGATTGCGCTCAGCGGGGTGTTGTCGCTGGTCACGATCATCTCGATTTACCGGGAGGGCGGCATCCTCAAACGCCTCCGGGCCACACCCCTGCGGCCGCAGACAATTCTCACGGCACATGTGTTGGTCAAACTGGTGCTCACGGCGGTCACCCTCGCCTTGACCCTGCTCGCGGGCAAGCGATACTACCCGATCAACATGAACATCCCCATATTCGGATTTACGATGGCGCTGCTAATCAGCACGTGGAGCATCCTGTCGATCGGTTTTCTGATCGCGAGCATCGTGCCTACGGCGCGCTTCGCACAGCCGATTGGCGCGGCCATCCTGTATCCGATGGTCGCCCTCTGCGGATTGTTCGTACCGTTGCAATCGTTTCCACCTGCGGTGCAAGCCTTGGCACGTGCGCTGCCGTTGACCTATGCGGTGTCGCTTCTCCAGGGAATCTGGAACGGTGAGGCGTGGTCGGCGCACCTGGGCGATGTCGCGGCATTGTTCGTTGTATTTGCGATTTGCACGGCGCTTTCGGCGAAAGTCTTCCGCTGGGAATAGTGCGGGCTGCGCGGCAATGCCCCCTGGCTGGATGTTAGCAAGTGCCTGCGCATCTCCAAGAGGGGAGAACGCCTCCCGTTGTCGCACATTAACGGACGGTATTTTTTCCGACACAACTCGGTCATTCATAGCGGAGTGCATCCACTGGATCGAGTCCGGCTGCTTTGTAGGCCGGCCAAATCCCGAAGAACAGGCCGACGCCTACTGATACAAGGATGCCCAGGACGGCCGCCCACAGAGGCACTGTAGCCGGCAATGACTCGAAGACCAGGCGGCTGGCAACAGAAACAAGCCAGCCAAAGATGATGCCTGCGATCCCTCCCATTGCCGTCAGAACCGCCGCCTCCAACAGGAATTGCAGCACGATATCGGATTTCTTAGCGCCGACGGCTTTGCGAAGTCCAATCTCCTGCGTGCGCTCGGTCACCGAGACCAGCATGATATTCATGACCCCGATGCCGCCTACCAGCAACCCAATCGAACTGAGCACCGCCATGATGAGGAATGTCATGGCCGTGATCTGGCGGAAGTTGCCAATCATCTGGTCAGCCGTGGAGAGAGCGAAGTTATCCGGCTTGTTATATGGCACGCGCCGGTCGATGCGCAGTACCGTTCTGATTTCATCCAAGGCCTGTGGAAGTTTTCCATCCAGAGCCGTGACGACGATCGCGTTTTCCCTCGCATTCGGGAACATCTTCCGCATTGAGCCGTACGGCAGTAGGACGCGGTTGTCCTGTTCGCCGAAGAAGGACGCCGCCGGACGAACCATGGTACCCACCACTTCGAACTCGTGACCATCCACATTGACAACTTTTCCGAGCGGATCGATGTTGGCGAAGAGGCCTTTCTCAATCTCGGCGCCAATGACCACAACAGGGGCGCGACGCCGGCTCTCTTCGTCGGTAAAGAACCGTCCCAGGTGGAGCTCGACTTGTCCGCCCCTGGCATATGCTTCCTCCACTCCCAAGAGATTCACGTCATACATGTCATTCCCTTTGTAATGGATGTTGATGAATCCGCGATTGGCAAACAGCATTGGGGAAACATCCTGCACCGACCGGCACTTCTCCTTGATATCGACCGCATTTTGATAGGTAAGATCCTTGCGGGTCCGCTCCTCAGGAGTTAGTTCAGTCATACGAGGCCCTACCGGGAATTTGAAGACGATGATCGAGTTGGGACCAAAGCTGCGCAGCACTGCTGCGATATTGGCATCGAAGCCTGTCAGAATTGCACCGACGCCGATTATGGTTCCGGTCCCGACGATGACGCCGAGGACGGTAAGAAATGCGCGCAACTTGTGTGAGCGGATGGTTTGGAACGCCAGCATGAGCCCATTGGTGAGAGCAAGCCGGGTCATCGATTATCTCTCTACTCGCAACGCCTCGATCGGGTCCAATTTGGCGGCGCGGCGGGCAGGATAGATACCGAAGAACAGGCCTACCACAGCCGAAAGCCCTACGCCGATGAACACCGAGGACCAGGGCAAAGCCATGGGTAGCGGTGTCGCATTGCGCACGAGAATCGCCAGAAGCCACGCCATCACGACACCTATTAAGCCGCCGCTGGCCGCCAAGACCGAAGCCTCGACCAGAAACTGGTTCAGGATGTCACGCCGAGTCGCCCCCAGGGATTTGCGGATGCCGATTTCGTGTGTGCGCTCGGTCACCGCCGCCAGCATAATGTTCATGATGACGATGCCACCCACGAGCATGAACACGGAAACGATGCCCACCGCCATCCCGGCGATGGCTGCGGTTAGCCGGTTCCACAGACTGACAAACGTTTCCGATGCGAAAATCGAAAAGTTATCGTCCTGATTTGGCCTTAAATGTCGATATGCTCGCAAGAGCATGCGCACTTCGTCCTCGGATTCCATAAGATGTTCTTGGTCGATTGCCTTGGCAACCAGATCGATGCCTTGATGTGAGCCGTACGTCTTGAAGTAACTCTCGATGGGAATCATGACGAAATTGTCCTGGGATTGACCGAAAACACTTCCCAGCGCTTTTGCTACACCAACGACCTCATATGGATTTCCTTCAATCTGGATGGTCTTTCCGATGGGATTAACCCCTTCGAAGAAGCGGTTTCTGAGATCATTACCAATGAACGCGACCGTAGCGTGGCGTCTTACTTCCTCGGCGGCGATGCCGCGC
>DATLVQ010000147.1:0-6979 GCA_035577325.1 Bryobacteraceae bacterium
TTGGGCCGGCTCGAGACTGTTGGCGCACGGCTCGCCGGAGATGCCGCCCCGACTTCCCGTGGGTACAAGATTGTGAACAGTAAGAACGCCACGAACAGCAGCGCTCCGCTCATCAGCAGCATGGAAACGATGCGAACACCAAGATCATGCATAACTAACAATTCTACGCGTAGCGCAGGGCCATGCCGCTCTTGCGGAGACCTGCGGCTTTTTCGTCTTCACAACTTTCCCAGCGCCGCCCCAATCGTCTGCGCGATCACATCCGCCTGCTCCTTGCTCAGCGTCAGCGGCGGTGACAGGATCAGCACATTACAATACCCCGGCACCGAATCGTTGTTGCGTCCTACCAGCACGCCGGCCTCGCGTATCTCGCGCTGCAATTGCGCCATCCGCGCTTCCGGCAGGGGCGTTTTGTTCGCATCGCTCACCAGTTCCATCCCCATCAGCAGCCCGCGGCCGCGAATCTCGCCGATGAAAGGCGACCGGATCTCCCGCAGTTTCCCAATCAGGTATGCGCCCACCGTCCCCGCGTTTTCCCACAACCGCTCGCGCGTCAGAATATCCAGATTCGCCAAGCCTGCGGCGCACGAACTCGGATGCCCGCCGAAAGTGCTCACTTGCGTGAATTTGGCCTCGCTATCCGGCGATCCCTGGAAAGCTTCGAACACACGCTCGGTAGCCACCGTCGCGCCCAGCGGCAGATATGCCGACGTTAGCCCTTTGGCGAACGTGAGAATGTCCGGCCGGATGCCGGCCAGCTCGAAGCCGAATAGTTTTCCCGTGCGGCCGAAGCCCGTGATCACTTCATCGATGATCAGCAGCGCGCCGTATTGGTCGCAGATGGCGCGCAGGCGCTCCAGATAGCCATCGGGCGGCGGGAAGATGCCGCCACCGCCGATCACCGGCTCGGCAATCACCGCTGCCACCGTCTCGGGCCCTTCCATGCGGATCACGCGCTCGATCTCATCGGCGCATCCCAGCGTGCATTCCGGCTGCGACGAGCAGAACCCGCAGCGGTAATGATCCGGCGGCGCCACGTGCAGAAACCCGGGAACCAGCGGCTCAAAGGCCGCGCGGCGCGGGCTTTGCCCCGTAGCCGAAAGCGCGCCCATCGTAAACCCGTGGTAGCCGCGATGCCGCGCAATCACTTTGTAACGGTTCTCGCCGGGATGCAGGCGCCGCGCACACTGCCGCGCCATCTTGAGCGCCGTCTCCACCGCCTCCGAACCGCTGTTCGAAAAGAAGACACGGTCGATCCCGCGAGGCAGCAGGCCGGCCAGTCGCGCGGCCAGCCGTGCCGCCGGACCGTGCGACTGCGTGAGCGGATAGTACGCAAGCTGCGTCATCTGCGCCGCCACCGCGTCTACGATCTCGCGGCGCCCGTAGCCGACATTCACGCAGAACAGGCCGGCCATGCCGTCCAGATAGCGGCGGCCTTCACTGTCGAAAACGTAGCACCCCTCGGCGCTCGCTACTTCAAGCGGGGGGCGGGCCTCGAGCCCCTGGTGCTGCAGGTTTCCGTGCCAAAGGTGCTTCAGATCCAAATCGCGTGTTGCGGAGGTGACTGCTTGGGCCATGGCGTCGATTGTACTGAAAAACCCACTCCCGCGGCCACTTTAATTGAAACGCGATCCCGCTTTGCCGCACTATTTATTACAGACAATATGAGCACATTCGTGAGCAGCCACTCGCCGGATGCGTTCGCGCCAGCAACCACCATGAACGCCACATTGGATCTGGAACAATACCTGGAATTACTCATCGGGCCAAAGGATGAAACGTCGGCCTTCGATTCCGATGACTCCCGTCGCGATGCATGGCGAGAGCATGCCCCAGAGTTATTGTCGATGGTCGACCCGGGCTCCCGGCCATGGGGCTGGTGGCAATACGATGCCATCGAACCCATGCTGCAAAGAGAGTCCGCGCTCGCCTATCTCACGCGCTGCGGGTTCCTTACCGGCGCCGAGCGGGAACTGCTCGAGCGCGCCAAGCTTCAGCCGTCTCTCGCTACGCGGAATCCATAGTCGGCGTATTGAAAGTGCGGTGGAATACTGGAGCGGGCAGCGCACCGGCTGGCTTTGATCTGGTGCCTCCACGATCCGCCGCGTGAAGCGCGCCTCTCTCCTTCAGCCGGCCCCTTCGGATCGCGCTCCGGCGATACCGAATAATAGTCTCTCCGGAACCAGTCCGCGCACCACTCATGCACGTTTTCGCCGAGTTCGTAGAAGCCCCAGCCATTAGGCACGCCACCGCCCGCCGGCAGCGTGGCTTTCACTTCCCCGCCCCACCGGCGGACGTAATCTCCATGCTCGTGTGGTGGCTCATCGCCCCAAACGTAGAGTGCGCCCTCGCGGCCAGCCCGCGCCGCGCGTTCCCATTCAGCCTCGGTAGGCAGCCGGTACCGCTTGCCTGAGGCGCTGCTCAGCCAGTCGCAATACTTCACCGCTTCGAACCAGCTCACCGCCGCTACAGGCTGGTCCGGATGGCTAAAAGCTGGGTCGTGCCAGAATGGCGGAGGAGGATGCCCGGTGGATTCGAGAAACGTCCCGTACTCGCGGTTGCGCACGGGAACGATGCCCAGTTCGAAACCGCTTACCCAGACGCGATGCACCGGCCGTTCTTCATCTCGGCCCTGCTCGCATCCCATAAGGAAATATCCGCCCGGGACCGGCCCACACTCCGGTTCAGCAAACCGCGGCACTATAAGATCGTAACGGTTGACGTTCGGGCTCCCGCTTCAGTTTTCAATCGACAGCTTCTTCATTCTATATAGAAGCGCCTTGTAGTCGATGTTCAGAATCTGAGCGGCTTGCTTGCGATTCCAGCGAGTGGAGTTGAGCGCGGCGAGGATCGCATCCGTTTCGGCCTGTTCTTTGGCTTTCGTGACCTGCCTCAGTATCGGCGTGGGCGCCGGCTCGTCATAATCCATGCCTAGCGACGCGCCCGCGGCAGCCACTTTGAGCTTCTGTGGTCCGAGCGACGGCGCCGCCCGGCGCAGCGTTCGCATGCGCAGGTCGTCCCCGATCATGTCCGCATCCCGGATCACCAGGTATTTCCGCATCACGTTTTCCAGTTCGCGAATGTTGCCCGGCCAGTAATGCGCGATCAGCGCCTGGTGCAGCGCGGGTGTAACGGGAAGCGGCGCCATTCCGGGACGCGCGTGTTTCTTCAAAAAGAATTCGGCCAAAGCCAGGATCTCGTCGGTTCGTTCCCGCAACGGCGGCACCGGAATCGTCACCACGTTCAACCGGTAGTACAAATCTTCCCTGAATCGTCCGTCGGCGATGGCATTTTCCAGATCGCAATGCGTGGCCGCAATCACGCGAACATCGACGTGAATCGTTTCCTTGCCGCCCAGGCGCTGAAATTCCTGGTCCTGCAGGACCTGCAGCAACTTCGCCTGCAGCTTAAAATCCATGTCGCCGATTTCATCCAAGAGGATCGTCCCGCCGTCCGCCATTTCAAACATGCCCGGTTTCTTCTGAAAGGCGCCGGTGAACGCGCCGCGCTCATAGCCGAATAACTCGCTCTCCACCAGTTCCGACGGCAAGGCCGCGCAATTGAGCTTCAGGAATATCTTATCCGCGCGCGGCGATTGCGCGCACAATTGCCTCGCAATGACCTCTTTGCCTACACCGGTCTCGCCTTGAATCAGCACCGGCACTTCCGACGAACCGATCTGCCTGAGCAGCGGTTCGATGGATTTCACGCGTACGGCGACATTGTTGCCGTTATCGCTGTGGAGCGACGGTTGGTCGACGGCCGGCGCCTTCGCATGGCCGTTCAGCGCTCCGGTGCCCATGCCTAACGCCTTCTCAATCGCGTCGCACAAATCGTCGTGGCTGACCGGCTTGGGAATGAAGTCGGTGGCCCCGCTCTTCATCGCTTCCACCACTTTCAGCGGCGATGACGCCCCGGAGAGCATGATGACCGGGAGGTCACGATCGGTCTTGCGTATATCGCGCAGCGTTTCCAGACCATCCTTGCGCGGCATCATGATATCCAGCAGCACGAGCGAAATCCGGTTCCCGTCCCGCTCCAGGCAGGTCAGCACCTCTTCGCCGTCCTGCGCCGATTCGATAGAGTAGCCATGGCATCGCAGGGCCATCTCGAGGTAGCCCCGTACTTCCAGTTCGTCTTCCCCTAACAGAATCGTCTTGCCGTTTTTCACTGTCTGCATTGTTCCCCCGAAGTTGTGCAACTTACGCTCCCGCCTGCATTAACTGGTGAGACGGTTCGCTTATGAGTGCCAATTGGGCTTCTTGATGGACAAACGGTATTACAAACGAAAACGTCGAACCGTTCCCGCCGGACTCGGCCCAAACTTGTCCTTGATGTAGATTGAGGATGAACTTGCAAATCGCCAGACCCAGCCCTCCTCCGGACCGGTCCTGCCCCCCGGAATACGATGTGTATTCTTCAAAGATCTTTTCCAGATTCTCCACGGGGATGCCCGGCCCTGAATCGCATATGTCGATCCGGAACGAATTGGGCGCCTGCAATCGCGCAGCCCGCCGCTCGCCCGTGGTCAGTGTCGTTTTCAACTTCGCGCGGCGTTCCCAGAAGTAAGGATATCCTCTCACTTCAATCAATCCGTACTTGGGAGTAAATTTGCAGGCGTTATCAAGAAGGTTAACCAATACCTGCTCAATCTGTTCGCGATCGAAATACAGTGCCTGGCTTGAAGGCATCATCTGCAGGCTCAGCTGGATGTGCTTGGCTTCCCCGAATGGCGCCATCTCGTGCATAGCCTGATTGATGCAAGACTCGATGTCGCCTTTCTGCAGGTTCGGGCGTTTCTCCACCTGCCGCCCCACGCTCAGTTGAAACATCGCCGTCGCCATGCGCGATAGCCGCTTAATGGAATGCTGCATGCGCCCCAAAACTTCATGCTGCTCTTCGCTGATGGGGCCGAGTTGCTCTCCTAGAATCAGCCCGCAGTAACCGTCGATCGCCGTCAGCGGCGCGCGAAAATCATGAACCGCCCGCGCCAGAAAATTCGTGCGGTCCTGGTCGTATTCCTGCAGCTTCAAATTGGCGTGCAGAAGGCACTGCAGAATTTCGTCGCGATCCGCGCGCAGCGAATCCACGTCAGCCGAGCGGTTCCGCTCATGCCGCGCCACCGCGTGCTCCAGAAACGCCCGTAAAGCCGCCTTGTTGACCGGCTTCAGCAGGATGGCCATCGCCGCCATCGGCAATCGCTCAACAAGCCCCGCCATCTTCTTGCGCGAAACCAGAAAGATGTTCTTGTGTTCCTGCTCGAAATCCAGCTCGCGGGGCAAGGGCACGTCGGAATCGCAATCCCAGATGAAGAGGTCCGGGGAGTAATCGCCCGCGGGAAATGCACCCTTATCCAGAGTCCAATCGTTCCCCCGAAATCCAGCGAGGGTCTCTCGACACAGCTTATAAAGCGACTTGTCCGTTGAAACTAACTGTATGTGCATGCGGCGCGTTACCTAAGGGAAACCCTAACCAAAGATGACTGCAGAATAGCTCAATCCTGATTTTTGTCAAGTTTTTCCAATTGGCAATCTAATTTTTTTCCCTTACCCACTATCTAGCTATAAACAGGATTCTCTTGAACTTCAAGTCCGGTAAATCCCTTAGGACACTTCAGGATTTATCCGAAAATTTTGGATTCAGTGGACCAAAGTTGAAGCAGGTCCGTAGCTTGCGCCGCCTAGGGACTACAGAAGGAACTGATAGCCAGAGACCTTAGTTTTTGTTCCATTCAGTACGTTTTTTTGCATTTCTGTGGAAAACTCGACTGGCTGCAAAAATGCACGGCAGTTCCCCCGAGCCGCTGTCCAGACTGTCGCAAGCCGCCAGAAACAGCGCGACTTCGCCAGATCATGCTGATGGGAACCGTACGGTAGGCCCACGGCCCGGCGGGATAACGTCGCTTATCGAGCAAAAAGCCCGGAAGAAGTTTGGAAGCCAAATTGTTAGTGAGCAGGGCTTAAGGGATCTCATCGGTTATGCTTGCCTCCGAAGAACGCCGAAAGCGAAAGCGCATCGCCCTGCATTGGCCGGTGCGCTTGTTCCGCGATCTCGCTACGCCTTCGATCGACAGCACTACTGAAAACCTCACAAGCAACGGGTTTTACTGCTTCTCCAAGGAGCCCTTCCAACTTGGCGAACGGCTGGAGTGCATCATTGCCATCCCCGCTGGTAGCTTTGGCTATGGCGAGTCTCCCATTCGCCTCCAGTGCCGCGTGCGCGTCACGCGTATCGAAGACCAGGCGGATGGTTTCGGTTTAGGCTGCTATATCGAAGATTACGATCTGCTTACTGATTCCAACCGATCCGCCCGCGCCCAGTCCGCCGGACCGCTCGCCTGAAACGATTTTGGATTGCGTTCCGACAAAACTAACTGATTTTTTCCTCATCGATGCCGTGCGTCAGACTTAAGAGGCGTGTCTATTGCGGGCCACCAGGGGACGACAGGGCCGTCGACGCCGCGTGCCTTCTCACATCGCACCTGCCTTCCTGCCTCAGGTGATAATAGCGGCCGCCGGCTTTCTGAGTTGTTTCATTTGGGTCCGGTAATCCGGAAACCTGGGACTCGCTTGCCCAATCTTTCGGACTTCCCGAATCTGATCTCTCGGAGACGAATCCCTTTCCATATTAAGCGGATTCGGTTTTTTGACGTCTTTTTTGCACATTTTGCGCTGCCGGCCTATGCTCTTTCTGACCGGCATTTGGGTTCCAAGTCCATGACTGCCAGTTGCGAAGCTAGGTTCAGTTTTTAAGTGGAATGCGAGGTGCATACAGTTGTCCAAAGGTGCTCTTCGCCTGGAGGCGGAAGTCTTCATAAAATGCAACGTATCACGCGCCGAAAATCGATGCGGTCGTTCCAACTCTGTTTCAACGTCACTTTCGTAGTCGGTGTCTGTGCCGCCGGTCCGATCAACCTGTCGCGTTCCGCTTACCGGGCGCTCGGTCAGTTGGACCTGCGGATGAACGGCCTCAACGGGGT
>DATLVQ010000148.1:0-6726 GCA_035577325.1 Bryobacteraceae bacterium
CGTCGAGGATGAAGACGCCACCACGATGGTCACAGTCGACGAGGGCCAGGTCGCGGTGCAGCACGCCCTGCTGCCGCGCGGCGATCCCAAGATCTTGAATCCGGGCGAATGGATCCGCGTTTACAAGAACCAGCCTCTCAGTGCGAAAGCGATCGATCGCGGCGGCGTGCTGCGCGGCGCCATGCGCGCGGCGGCCGATGCGGTGTACGAAGTGATCTACCGCACTTCGCGTGTACCCACGTCGCCCGGCGGCGGCGGCGGAAATCCGGGTGGTAGCGGCGGAAATCCGGGCGATTGCGGCAAGCCGGGCGGATGCAAGACCGGCGGCTCGGGCGGCGGTAGTACGGTGCCGGTTCCCCCACCCCCACCACCTCCAACCGCGCACTAGAATAGCGGGCGTATCGCTCGCCCCTGGCGAGTCCCCGAATCGCACGATATTATGGATTGTTTTCGCCATTCGACGCGCCTATGATTTTATCCGGGGGGGTTTATGTCCACCACGGCATCGGGGCCCGCGATCGCTCCGTTCGAGCCTGCCTTCGCTATCGACGTGATGCTACCGCTTGCCCAATCCGCCTATGACATGGCGCGCGGCGATACGCTGATTTTGCCTGCAGGCTTCAACGTGACCGGGAAAATAATCGTCGACGAGAGTCAATTTCTCGTGGCCATGGCCTCAGCTGCCCAGAGCCAGCAGCGCATGCTGAATGCCATGAGAGTGGACGGCAACATCTTTGGTTTGACAGCGGTGAACACCGCGACAAAGACCGTTGCGGTGAGCTTTCGCGGTACCCAGAGCTTGGAAGACTGGCTGGCGGATCTGGATTTTGTCGCCATCCCGTATTCATCCGTGAAAAACTCCGGCAACGTCCACATGGGCTTCCAGCTGATATACAACGCCGTGCGCGATTGTGTGGCGCAGCTTGTTCGTTTGGCCTTGGCCGCCGGATGCCAGAACATCTGGATCACCGGTCACAGCCTGGGTGGCGCACTCGCTCTGTTGTGCGCGCCCGACCTCGTGTCCAACGTCAGCAAAGGGATCGTGCCCCGGCTCTACACCTTCGCGGGGCCGCGCGTAGCACAGGACGGGCTCCTGAAGCCGGGCTTCCAGGAATTTTTCGACCGGCTCATCCCGCTTTGCTACCGCGTTGTGAATCGTTGGGACAAAGTCCCCGATCTGCCGCCAAAGATCGCCCTCTATGAGCATGTAGGCCATGCCGTCCTTTTAGACGGCGGCTTCACGCTGGACTTGGCCAAGGCCCACAGCCTGCAACAGTCTTATCTGCCGGGTTTGAGGAAGTTGATCACAGCTCCTTCATTGATTGGCAAAGTCTCCTGAGCGGCCGCTGCCCCGGTTTTCGAGATGCATTGGCCATGAAGGGGGGTAGCTATGCCCTTCTGCACTTGCATCTTCTCTCTCGCGGCCGCCGTTTCGTTGTTATAGGCAGGCCGATCCCGGGTTCCGCGGTTATAATCGAAAGAATGGCGTCCGTGCGCACCTACGTTGGGAAGCTGGCGCTCGTACTCCTCGTTGCGTACGGCACACTGGCTTCACAGGGCGCCTGGGTCAGTCCTGGCCACACGCATCCGAGCGGCCCTGAGCACTGCTGCGGCGTCTGCCATGCCGGCCACCTGCCGCTGATTCAGCCGGTCAATTCTTTCAGCATTCTTCCATCAGTGCGTCGTGACTGGTTCCGGTCAATCGAGAAGCACCACCGCCAGCAAGACGCGCTGATCGTCCTTAGACAATCCCGCGCACCACCTATTTCTCCGGTTCTCTAGATTCGTTCAGTTGCTTTGGAAGCAGACGGCCCCTCTCCGCGACCGCCGCGCTTTCTTTCATTGGCGTAGTTCTAGAAACTCTCAAGGAGGATACAACTGTGCGCTTTATACGTTTCCAAATTCTAGTGTCCTTAGCTTTAGTTTTATTAGCCAGAGTTCCGGCCTATTCACAATCCATCAATAGCGGTACCGTCATGGGTACCGTGACCGATCAATCGGGAGCCGTCATTTCCAACGCAGGAATTCACCTGCGCAACGCCGTGACCGGCTACGAACAGTCCGTGAAAACGGATAGCACCGGTGCTTTCCGTTTCAATAATATTCCGCAAAATCCATATCAGTTGACCATTGCCGCCGACGGCTTCGCTCCCGTCCGGCAGGCGGTGGACGTGCGCGGTTCATTGCCCATCACCGTGAATATCACGTTGAAGGTGGCCGCGGAGGTCACAACCGTGGATGTAACCGCCTCGGGCGCGAGCGTAGAGAACGATCCATCCGCCCATCAGGACGTGGATCGCAGCAGCTTCTTGAAGCTGCCCACTTTCAACCCCGGGAGTGGCCTCACCGAAGCCGTTACCTATAGCACCGGGGCCGTGGCTGCCGACGCCAATGGGTTCTTCCACCCGCTAGGCGATCACGCGCAGGTCAGTTTTGTGATCGATGGCCAGCCCATAAGCGATCAGCAGAGCAAGATGTTTTCAACCCAGATTCCGCTCAACGCATTGCAAAGCATGGAGCTGATTACCGGTACGCCAGACGCTCAGTACGGCGACAAAACCAGCCTCGTGGTAAATAGCACCACCCGCTCCGGTTTGGGCGCAACCAAAGCGTTTGGCACCATCGAGTCGCAGTGGGGTTCTTTTGGGACTTGGGGCGGTGAGGCGACTCTCGGTTGGGGCGGTCCGAAATTCGGAAATTTTGTCGCGCTGAATGGCGTCCGGTCGGGCCATTTTCTGGACACGCCGGAATTCGTTCCCATTCACGACAGGGGAAACAATGAAAGCATTTTTGACCGGCTCGACTGGCAACCAAGCGCGAAAGACGCTCTTCACTTGAACCTGTTCAGCGCGCGGAACTGGCTGCAGGTTCCCAATGACTACGATCAACTGCCCCAGGATCAGAAGCTGCGCGTGCTGACTTGGAACATTGCTCCCGGCTACCAGCACACCTTCAACGCCCACACGCTGCTGACCGTGAATCCATACGTCCGGCGCGACCAGTTCAACTATTACGCCAGCCGCGACCCGTTCTCTGACACTCCCATCACTGCCACGCAGAATCGGTTCCTGACGGATTATGGAGTGAAAGCGGACATCGCGTACGTTCACGGACGACACGATCTGAAGTTCGGCACGCAGATCCAGCAGACTCGCCTGTTGGAGAATTTCCATTTCGGTATTACCGATCCCGCCTACAATCCGGTGTGTCTGGACGCAGGCGGAAATGCTCTGCTTCTGCCGGGAGTCACGGATCCGAATCAGTGCTCGACCATAAACTCCACATACCAGGCGAACGCCGGCTTGCAACCCGGCATCGTGCCCTATGACCTCACGCGCGGAGGCTCGCTGTTTGGTTTTCACGGCAAACATAACGTGAACCAGTACGCTTTTTACATGCAGGACGCCATCAAGCTGGGACATTTCACCATCAATGCCGGCCTGCGTGATGATCAATACAATGGTCTCGCCTCCGCCAATGGCATCCAGCCACGGCTGGGTATCGCTTACCTGATTCCCTCCACGAATACGGTTTTGCGCGCCGCCTACGCGCGTACATTCGAGACGCCGTTCAATGAAAATCTGATTCTTTCGAGCGGCACAGGAGGTGGCGGCCTGGCGGCCAACGTCTTCGGTTCTCAATCGGCGGCCATCCAACCGGGCCGTCGAAATCAGTTCAACACCGGTCTGCAGCAAAGGATCGGGAGGTGGTTTCTGGTCGACGCGGATTACTTCTGGAAATACACCCACGGCGCGTACGACTTCAGCATCTTGTTCAACACGCCCATCACTTTTCCCATCGCCTGGCACAATTCCAAGCTCGACGGTGTCACCGCACGGGTGAGCACCGTCGATCTTCACGGGTTTCAGGCGTACATGACGCTAGGCCATACGCGCGCGCGATATTTCGCACCCGAGACAGGCGGACTCATCCCGCTGGGTGGATTCGCCGGTAGCGTCTTTCGCATCGATCACGATCAGGCTTACCAGCAGACCGCCGTGTTTCGCTATCAGCGGCCGCATAACGCCGAATGGGTGGATTTCACCTGGCGGTATGACAGCGGCTTAGTCGTAAGCGGTGTCCCAGACGTCGGGGCGGCGCTCGCCCTTACCGCGGCGCAACAGGTGGCCATCGGTTTTTCGTGCAATGGAATGTACGCTATGTATGGCGCTGCCATCACCGCTTGCGACGGCGTGGGCAAGTCGAAGCTTCTGACCCTTCCGCAAACCGGCGCCGAGAATGACGATCACAATCCCGATCGCGTCAAGGCGCGCAACTTGTTCAACTTCGGCGTGGGAACCGACAATCTGTTCCACAAAGAGGAAGGCGGGCGCGTGACGCTGCGTTTTGCGGTGGAGAATCTCACCGACAAAGTGACTCTCTACAATTTCCTTTCCACCTTCAGCGGAACCCACTTCGTGCCGCCGCGCACGTATCAAGTATCGATCGGTTACGCGTTTTAGTTTAGCCAGGCCGGGTGATTTTTTCGGAACCACCCGGCCGGCTGCACGTTTTCACTGGACTACTTAACTATAGTTAAGTATGATGGGAAAACCAGTGTATGATGCGGAGCCCGGTCGCACAAGGCGTACAAGCAGGTCGCCAAGTCTCAATGGCAGCGCCAAACTCGACGAGATTACGTGTTTACGATACTTCGCTCGGCCATCCTGATTGCGTGTTTGTCCCGGCTGCCGCTGCTCGGCCAAGAGCCCGGCAAAGATCAAAGCAAGCCTTTCCGACCTCAAGCGGTTGAGGCCGTAGTGGACGGCACAGCATCGGCGGATCCGAACAGCGACCCTAACCCCGGGCCCGAGCGCTGGAATCTCTACTATCAGGCCACATCCATCGGCCAGCGGCATGGTACGTTCACCGCTCCTTACCAAGGGCCTTCCAGTCTTCAGGCCTATCCGGAGCATGTTGTCTCGCTGACCACGACCCTCTTTTTCGGTCTTCGACTTGGTGAGAACACGCAGCTCTATTTCAATCCGGAAATCGCCGGCGGCCGCGGATTCAGCGGCGTTAATGGCATCGCCAACGCCTCGAATGGCGAGCTGCCGCGCGTCGCCAGCGCCACGCCGAAACCTTACGTGGCCCGCCTCTATCTGTCGCACGACTTTGGCTTCGGGCCGGAAAAGGAACGCGTCGAGAGCGGTGCGAACCAACTCGGGGGCGAGCGGCCCATGACCCGTTACACCGTCACTGTCGGCCGTTTCACGCTCACGGATTTTTTCGATAACAACCGCTACACACACGATCCGCGCACGCAGTTCATGGCTTGGGGAGTGATGTACAACGGGGCGTGGGATTATCCGGCCGACACGCGCGGCTACACCTGGGGCATGGTGCACGAGTTTCACGCGCGCAACTGGACGCTGCGCTACGGCAGCGCCGCCGAGCCAAGAAAGGCCAACGGGCTGCGATTCGACCGGCGCGTGTTTCGCGATCGTGGAGACGTGTTCGAAGGCGAGTACCGCTACTCGCTAGCAGACCGTTCAGGCGCGATCCGCCTGCTTGGATATTTGAATCACACCGACTCCGGCAGTTATGCCGATGCCTTGCGCCTCGCCACGCAAACGGGAATGCCGCCGCAGATTACCGCCGTGCACCGGGCGGGAACGCTGAAGTACGGATCGGGTCTGAATATCGAGCAGGCGATCTCGCGGGATGCCGGTTTTTTCACGCGCCTGGGCTGGAACGACGGCAAAACGCAGGATTTTGCATTTACCGTCATCGACCGCCTGGCCAGCGGTGGCGTCTCGGTGAAGGGAACCAGCTGGAAAAGAAAAGAAGACGTTGCGGCCACTTCATTCACGGCCAGCGGCATCCCGGGCGTGCATGCGCTCTACCTGGCGCGCGGCGGGCTCGACTTCCTCATCGGAGACGGCAAGCTCAACTACGCGCCGGAATACGTTTGGGAGACTTATTACAGCGCCAGACTGATTGCCGGTTTCTTTGCCACGTTCGATTTGCAGCGCGTCGCCAATCCGGCATTCAACCGCGATCGCGGCCCGGTTTGGGTTGAGAGTGTCCGTCTGCACATGGAATTTGGACTGAAACCTAAGCAGGCAAAATGATCAAGGCCACGGCGACAAGATTGCGCGCATCTTCAGTAGTGGAATTGATAGCGCAGCTGCACGTAAATCTGCCGCGGATCGGCGTAGTGGGTGCCGCCGAAGGTCGCGCTGTTATCCAGCAGGAACCGCCGGTTCGTCATGTTCAATGCCGTCGCCGACACGGTGAATTTCTCCGCGAAGGACTTGCCTATCGAAATGTCGAACGACGCGTGTTCCTGTAAGTGCGCGGGCACGTCGCTCGACCCATCCGTGAACCCCGAGCCGTAATACAGATTGCCGCCGGCTGTCGCGCGATACGGCAGCCGGAAATTGAATCCCGCGTGCAGGGTGTGCCGCTGGTCGTGATCCAGTAGGAAGTAGCCGCTCGCCGGCGGCGAGAAGTCGGTCAAGCCGCCGGATATTGCTCCCGAGGCGAGAGCATGCGCATAGGCATACGCCACGTAGACTTCTCCGCGGTGAAGGAGTTGGGGGGAGCGGATGGCGAATTCCCATCCGTATAAACGCGCGTTGTCAATCGTCAAGGGAAAGAATACGTTGGAGCCCCCAATCGAGTTGTGATCGAAATAGTTCCCGGCGCGCTGATGATAGTTATTGACTTCGACGGCCCAGCCCCGCAGCGGAATGGTCAGCCCGAACTGGTGCTCCTGATCGC
>DATLVQ010000149.1:0-4945 GCA_035577325.1 Bryobacteraceae bacterium
CGCTGGCCGCCGCCGCCGGCGTCTTTGCGCCTTACCTTCTCATTCTCCGCAAGCGCAGGAAGCGCCTGCAAAGTATTGAAGACCAATTTCCGGACGCGCTCGATTCGCTTTCACGCGCGCTGCGCGCCGGGCAGTCTTTTGGACCCGCCATGGACCTGGTGGCCGGCGAGTGTCCCGAGCCGCTGGCGCAAGAAATGCGCAAGGCATGCGACGAGTGGCGGCTGGGCCTGGGCTGGAATGACGCTCTCTCCAACCTGGCGCGCCGTGTGCCGCTGCTCGAAGTTCGCCTGTTTGCGGCCGCGGTGATCCTGCAGAGCCGTTCCGGAGGCAAGCTCAATGAGGTCCTGGAAGAGCTGGGCAAGACCATCCGCGATTCCATCGCCCTGCGCGGCGATATCCGGGCCATGTCCGCACAAGGCCGCATCAGCGGTGCGGTGCTGACTGTTATGCCCATTGCGATCACCGCCATCCTTTGGGTGACAAGCCCCGCCTATATCAGCGTTCTTTTCCGGCACCCATACGGCAAGTATCTGGTCGCCGGCGGCTTGACCGGCCTAGCCCTGGGTCACCTGTGCATCCGGCGCATTGTTGATATCAAGGTGTGAAAGCATGCGCGAACTCTGGATTCTCACCGGTTTCTTTGCCACGGTCATGGCGGGCACGGGCGTAGCCGCCTATGCGGTAATGTTCCGACGCGAACCCACGGGAAGCGACGGCCCGCTCATAGAAACACTGGGACGCATCGGCCGGGCGGCGCCTGTGCGGCCGCGCGAGTCCAACCGTCTGCTGCTGCGGCTCGGCCAGGCGGGATACCGGTCGCCGGCAGCGCCCCCGGTTTACTCCGGCATACGCGTGGCCTCGGCCGCGCTCATCGCGCTGATTTTGTTCGCGGCCGCATTGTTCAACACGCGGAGCCTGTACAGCGCGATGCTGGCGGGTATGTGCGGCTCGCTTGTCGGATTTATTCTTCCGCAATTGTTTCTGAACCGCTGGATTCGCCAGCGCTCCGAACGGCTGCGGGCCGGGTTGGCCATGGCGCTGGATCTGATGGTGCTCGGGCTGGAAGCTGGCCAGTCCCTGGACGCGGCCTTCCAACAAACAGCGCGTGAGATCCGCTCGCCGTTTCCCGATCTGAACGCCGAACTGACCGTAGTGTTACACGAGATATCGGCCGGAAAAGGCCGCGCCGAGGCGTTCCGCAACCTGGCCAAACGTAGCGACGAGATCGAGATTCGCCGGCTGGCCCAGGTGTTCATCGACAGCGACCGCTTCGGAACCAGCCTCGCGCCGGCTTTGCGCGCGCACACGCATTATCTGCGCTTGCGCATGCGGCAGAAGGCTCGGGAAGCCGCGCACAAGGTGGCGGTGAAATTGGTTTTTCCGGTGTTTTTTCTGATTTTTCCAGCAATGTTGCTGGTTACCCTGGGCCCGGCAGTGCTGCAAATCGTAACCCAGCTCGGCCCGATGCTAGTCAACGCAGTCCCTTAGCCAATCGGCCGCGAACTCTGGGGTTCGCGCGCACTTAGCTCAGCCCATGCTCTCGGCGAAGGCGCGCGCCAGCCGCACCAGCAGCTCTCGTGTCCGCACCATCGATCCGCGGCCGTTCTGCTGCAGCAGGTTTTCCAGCTCGCGCGCGTAATGGCTGATCTCGGGAAAACCGGCTGAGCCTGCGTTGGATGCCCATCGCTGTACCACCGAAAGAGCTTCCACCGAGTCGAAGCCGCTGCCAAGGCTGCTGATCAACCGGCCGCTCTGCTGCATGCCTTCGGCTAGAAATGCTTGCTGTGTTTGCTTCTGGGTCGCAGGAGCCGTAACGGGTGTATCGGCAGGCGGCGGCTCCACGGCTGATCCGTTGCTCTTGGACAGATATTGCCGGATGAGGGCCGGAAAAGACCGGGTGTCGATGGGCTTAGTGATATAGCCATCGCAGCCGGCCTCGAATGCCTTCTGCTCATCGCCCTTCATGGCGAACGCGGTGAGCGCCAGGACTACGATACCGCTGGTCTTCGGTTCGGCTTTGAGGCGCCGAGTCATTTCCAGACCATCCATGCCCGGCAGTTGAATGTCGGCCAGAACGAGGCTGGGGCGGAAGGTCTGCACCATTTCGAGTGCTTCTTCCGCGGTGCTGGCGGTGCGAACGTCAAAACCCTGCCGCGACAGGAGAACACGCACCAGTTTCAGGTTGACGGGAGTATCATCGACGATGAGAATTGAATCAGTGCGCATTTGAAATCCTCTCGCGCTGTTGAACCGGCGTCTGGACGAAGAATATCCCGCGGCTGAAGAAGGCTACCAGGGGACAGTCATACCGCGATCTCATTGTATTTTTCTCCCGGTCCGACCGAAAAGTAAAATTCTCGGATTTAACCGTAAAAAACCCACGTAATGTTGAACGATATCCATCGACTTTGGTTAAGGCCGCATGGCTCCCTCGAGGGAACGCGGACGCGCCCTCATGGGGGCCGGAAAGACAGCGATCTTCACCTGTGGGTCGGCCAAGCCGCCAAACGACATCGCTTCCTGTTGGTGTTTCAGCCCGGGCTCGAGTGGCAGGATGGCGAAGAAAACGCTACCGACTCCCGGCTGGCTGCGCACTCCCACTGAGCCCCCCTGCCCCTCGATGATGCGCTTGGTGAGAGCCAGTCCCAATCCCGTGCCCGAGCCAGGCCGCACGCTCTCGAGTTGTTGGAAATCGCCGAAGAGGCGCGGAATATCGGCCTCTTGAATCCCGGGTCCGTTGTCTTCCACCTCGATACGAAACGCGTTCGCGCCTTCAAGCTGCGCGCGCACTTGAATGGCGCCGCCTTCCTTGGTGAACTTGATGGCGTTCGAAAGGTAGTTGTACACAACCTGTTTGAGGCGCGCAGCGTCGGTGACCACCTGGCCTACTTCGCCCGCGTCGACCGCGATCGAGATGTTTTTCTTGTCCGCGAGTATGCGCAGGACATCGCGCACCTCGCACAGCAGCGACCCGAGTTTGACCGGTTCGGTACGCAAATCCAGTTTGCCGGATTCTACTTTAGCCAGATCCAAGACATCGTTGACCAGTTGCAGCAAGTGGCGTGAACTGGCGAGGATGTCTCCCAGGTATTCCTTGTGCTCTTCCGATACCGGGCCGACTAGGCCGTCGAACATCAATTCAGCCAGCCCCATAATCCCATTCAGGGGAGTTCGCAGCTCATGAGACATGGCGGCGAGGAAACGTCCTTTGGTGGCGCTTGCCTCGCGGGCGGCCCCTAACGCCAGCAGCAGCTCTTCGTTCTTCGTCCTGAGTTCTTGCGCATACTGTTCGACTTTCTTCACCGCCATGTCGACCATCCGGCGCGCTGTAACATCCAGCAGAGCCGAACGGATTCCGGTCGTGCGGCCCTCTTTGTCATGGATCAGATTCTCGTGTATCTCGACAGTGACCTGGGATTGGTCGCGGCACTCGAAATCGCACTCGTACGGCGTGGTAGGCCGCACGCCGGCCAGCCGGTCCAGAATATTCTGGCGTACGATGTCGCGCGACTCGCGGGTGACCAAATCCCAGTGATGCCTGCCCACGATTTCTTCGGGCTCGCAACCCAGAAGTGCGCACTCGGCCGTGTTCACGTGGCGGACTACACCATCATGGTCGATCTCGTGATACGCAATCGGCGCCTCGCTGAACAGGGTGCGGAAGCGTTCTTCGCTCGCGCGCAGAGCCCGCCCGTTCTCCTCCATCAACGTCGCCGCCTGACGTAAGCCGTCTTGAAGACCGTGCATCTCGCGGCTATCCGACGCCACTGGCTTGGGGGCCACGCCGTGGCCAAACAGGCGGGCGTTGCTCTCGAGAGCGCCGATCTGGCCGGACAGGCTTCCGGTCAACATAAGAGCAGCGGCCATCTGGAAGAACAGGCCCAAG
Source organism: Bryobacteraceae bacterium (assembly GCA_035577325.1). Taxonomy (GTDB): domain Bacteria; phylum Acidobacteriota; class Terriglobia; order Bryobacterales; family Bryobacteraceae; genus QHXW01. The sequence goes on from DATLVQ010000149.1 coordinate 3,887, forward strand.
ACGGCGCTCTCGATCAAGATGGCAAAGAACCTGGAGCGCGCACTTTCGGCTGCCTGGGAGCGCAACTGCAGCAACTGATCCTCCTCCATCTGCATGGCGGTGAACTTTGCGCGCAGGCGGCTGGTCACATCCCGGGCGCCGTCCACATCGGCAAGACCTCCCGTCCCGGCACGAATGGTTTTGTCCAGGCGGCGTTCGCACATGGCGGAGAGCGCAGCCATATCGCTTTTCATCAACTCGCGTACTTCGATGGCGCGCTGCAACTGGGGAGGATTATCCTGAACTAGCGACGCGAGGCGATCACCGAACGGCGCCAGCAGCTCCCGGGATTCCCAATAGTGCTGGAGCGCCGACCGTTCTCCGGTTAACTGGAAGTCGCGTGCCGACGCCTCGGCATCCAGTAGCCGGGTCATGGTTTCCTGAATTGTGCCGCGCGCGTCGAGAGTGTGTTGCACCCAGACACGCGCCTGCTGCTCGGCGAGTTGCGAACGGTGCATACCGGCTAACGCGACAATCAGGATCGGCAGCGGGATCATCAACAGAGCGACGGCTTTAATCCGCAATGAGCGGTTGGCCCAAAATCGATTGATGATCTCCACCAAGCGCCCGGCCATGAGAGCGAATCGGGGCATCCAGAACTATATTAGGGTTTACGATTTACAAGGGCTATATTTCCTTTAGTTATGCGCGCGTTACGCGGAGAAGTTAACTCGACGTAATTCGTAATGGAAAAGGATTTAAATGCGGAACTGGAGTTGTTTACGGTAAAAGGCCGGAGTTTTACTTGTTACGTTTTCGATGAAACCGTAACATTGGGTTTCTCGACCTGCGGACATGGTAGGTCAAATCGGATGCCGCGCGGGCACGAAAATACCTAAGAATCAAGCGGCAGCCCGGGCGCTCAAATTGGCCGGGTAGAGGACGCAATCGGGGGCTGAAACCGGATGAAACACTCTGGGATGGAAGGACGGAACGGAAGCAATCGGGCGCAAGCGGCGCGGGCGCATTCAGCCGTTGACGGGCCGCAACCCGGGACGTCATTCCACTTTGACACCACCC
>DATLVQ010000150.1:0-5879 GCA_035577325.1 Bryobacteraceae bacterium
CGAAATTCTGGTGCGCGGTGAGAGCGTGATTCACGACTACGTGGGCGCGCGCGCGGGTGAACAGGGTCGCATCGATGAGCAAGGGTGGCTGCACACAGGTGACATCGGGGAGCTCGATAGCGAGGGCCGTCTTTATTACAAAGGGCGCAAGAAGGAAATGATTGTGACCTCCGATGGCCTAAATGTGTATCCCCAGGACGTCGAAGGCGTGCTGAATCAGATGCCACAGGTGAAGGAGAGCGCCGTCGTCGCGGTGCGGCACGATGGTGAAGAACAGGTACATGCCGCGCTGATTCTGCGCGACGTATCGGCGGACCCGGCAGCCATCGTCGCCGAAGCGAATCGCCGGCTGGAATCACATCAGCGCATCCAAAGCTGGTCCGTCTGGCTCGAAGACGATTTTCCCCGCACTCCATCCACAATGAAAGTGAAACGCGGCGAAGTCGCACGGCGCATCGCGCAAGGGCATCCGGGGGGCAAGTCGGAGGGGGCAGAAAGCATCCTGGCCAGGCTTAAGGGCAGCGCGGTTTCGCAAGCACAGGAGCTAGGCATTTCTTCGCTTGAGCGGGTCGAACTGCTCTCGGAATTGGAAAATCATTATGGCGTGGAGTTGGATGAGCGTAGATTCGCGGAGGTCTCGTCAATAGACGACCTGAATACACTGCTGCACGAGGCCGGCGAGGAGCCTGCGCGGGCCGAGCGGGCGTTGTTGCCGCGCTGGAACAGAAGCCTTCCGGTGCGGGCCCTGCGCTTTTTTCTTTTACAAACCATGATCCTTCCGCTGTTTCGGAGCTTGCTGACACTCGAAGTGGAGGGCGCGGAAAATCTGAATGGCGTGGGCGCGCCGGTACTGTTCGCGTCGAATCACCAGAGCCATCTGGATACGCCGGCGATCTTCGCGGCGCTGCCCATGCGCTGGCGCCACCGCGTTTCACCGGCTATGTCGCAGGATTATTTTCGTGTCTGGCTCGAACCGCGAGGAGCCCCATGGCGAAAGCGGCTGGCCAACATGCTTGAATATGTTCTTGTCACCGGAATTTTCAATGCCTATCCCCTGCCCCAGCGCATGGCCGGGGTGCGGCGCGCGTTGAAATATACGGGCGAGTTGATCGACGGGGGCTACTGCCCGCTGGTATTTCCTGAAGGCAAGCGGACGCCCAACGGATCCCTGCAGCCCTTCAAGACAGGCATTGGGCTGATGGCCACGCGTTTACGCGCGCCTGTGGTCCCCATCCACGTTGCAGGGCTATTCGAGATTTACTCGATCCACGATGATTGGCCGAAGCGCGGAACCGTGCGCGTGACTATTGGCATGCCCCTGCATTTCGATGACGATTCCGATGAGGAAGCCGCGACGCGCGCCATCGAGGACGCGATCCGGAGGTTAGCGGCCACTCATTTGACTTCGTAGCCCACGAATTCCTGCAGCAGGACGTTGCCCTTATACTCCATCTCCTGGTGGATGCCGATTTTCGACGTGTAATACGCGCGAGCGGTGCGCCCTTTCAGCTCTTGGAAGAAATGGTCTTCCGGGGTCTCCGGTTTTTCTTCGTTCTTGGCGATGCGCGCCAGCAGCGCCATGCGCTGCTCCGGCGTGGCCTCCATAAAAGGCTGCCCGTGCATTTCCTGGGAGAGTGAATTGATCCGGGTGAGGCCTTCATGCCAGCGCCGCTTGGGCGCATCGTCGAAAGATTCCGCCAGGCGGCCATCAATATAGGCTGCAACCTGCGCCGCGCGCGCACCGGGCGAATGCTCGTCCGCGGGGATAATCAACTCAGTGAGCTCATCGACCATGGCGAACTCCTCCTTCGAGAAAAACTTCAGCGCCGGTTCGCTCGCCAAGCCCGAGATTGGAACCGCTGCGCCGGCTACAGCCGCTGCGGCTGTTAGCTGAATCAGTTCGCGCCGCGATAGATTGTCCTGATCCGGCATTAGACTTCTCCTTTGCGGAGTTGATCCGCGAGATGATCGCAGGAACGCCACGCGAGAGACATGATGGTCCACGTTGGATTGTGGCAGGAAGCGCTCACGTGGCTGCTGCCGTCGACCACGAACAGATTCTTCACATCGTGCGACTGTTGAAATTGGTTCAACACGGACGTCTTCGGATCCGTTCCCATGCGCGCCGTACCGAGCTCGTGAATCGACCAGCCTTCAGTGAGAACCTGGCGCTTGACCTCGACGATCTCGATGCCCGCCTGTTCGAACATGTCGCGCGCGGCATCAGACATATCGGCGGCCATTTTCTTTTCGTTGTCACCGAACTTGTAGTGGAAGCGCAACGCCGGAATGCCCCACTTATCCTTCACTTCGGGATCGATATCAACGTAATTTTCATAGCGTGCCAGCACTTCACCAAAACCGCCCATGTCGATGAAGGCGCCGGCATAGTCGCGCACCTGCTTCTTGTAGTTTGAGCCGAATCCCTTGGCCCAAAATGCACTTTGCGGGAACATGGTGTTACCGCTAGAGCCTTCAAAGCCGTACGCACGGATAAAATTGGGGTTTTTCTCTTTCAGGTTGCGGAACCGCGGAACGTAAAAACCTCCTGGCCGGCCGTCATCAAGCGTGCGCGCCTTGCCCACCAAATCCTTGACGATGCCCGTGACGCCCGGGCCCATGAGGTGCTCGCAGAAGTTGTGCCCGACATGGTTGCTCGAATTCCCGATCCCGTTCGGGTAGATTTTCGATTTGGAGAGCAGAAGCAGCCGGGCGCTTTCGAGTGTCGACGCCGCTACCACGACCGCCTTGCCGCGGACTTCGTATGACTTGCCGGTATCGGTATCGATGAACGCCACGCCGCGCGCTTTGCCCGAGGCCGGATCCACCGTGATTTCGTAGGCGGTGGCATTGGTGCGAATGGTCAGGTTTCCGGTGTCGAGCGCCGGGTAAATAAGGCCCGTAGGCGAGTCGAATGCGGCGTGGATGTCACAGCCGCCTGTACGCCTTTCGCATGCTCCACGTCCGAAACAACGGCTGCGGTACTTGTTCTTCACGCCGTCCGTTGTGACACCCGCGCGATAGGGCGTCAGCACGCGCCCCATCTTGGCGAGGCTCTCGCGCAGCATCGTCTCGGATTTCGTCAGGCGAATGGCGCGCTGAAAAATGCTGTCCGGCAGGTAAGGCAGGTTTTCTTTGTGTCCGGAGATGCCCAGGTACAAATCGACTTTGTCGTAATAAGGCGCGAGATCCTGGTATGAAATGGGCCAGTCTTCGCCGTAGCCGTCGTGGCTCTTGGCCTTGAAGTCGTAGTCGGAAAGACGCAGCGCCAGACGGCCCCAGATATTGGTTTTACCGCCCAGGCAACGGGCGCGTACCCAGGCGTAACTGGTGCCCGTGTATGGATTGTCTTTCTCGTCCACCACGATATTCTTGCTGTAATCGGCGAAGTTCCAGCCCTCGACATAGTTATAGACATGGTTGTAGGGCATGCCTTTTGCGTAGGGCCGCGGCCGGAAGGTGTATTCGTTGAGGTTGAGGGCGTGCGTATCGGGCGGGATGTCGCCGCGGCGCGGGTGATCGTAGGGCCACTCCATGGACTTCAGCTCTTTGTTAATGTTGAGCTTCTTTCCCGCTTCGAGAAGCAGCACCTTCATGCCGTGCGAAGTCAGCACGTGCGCCGCCATGCCGCCGGCCGCGCCCGAGCCTACGACAACGGCATCGTATACGCGCTTGAAGTCTATATCGTTCCCATCGGGCTTGTCCGGCGAGAAGAACAAGCTCACGGACGACCACCTCGCACCATCGTGCGAAAACTCTCGTACGAGCCACGCTGCTTTTCCTGCTCAATCATGGCACTGGCCAGAGTCTCCAGATTCCTGGCGAACTCCGGATTCTTGTACGTCTCCCGCAGCGCGGGAACAATATCCGACATCCTGATCCAGACAAACAGCAGCTCGCGCGAATTCTGTATAAAGAGCTCCCGTTGAAGTACACCGCTGGTCACGAACGACGCCGCCATTTCCCAGTAGCTCGACACCATGCGGAAATAGGCATGCTCCTGCGAACCTTGCGGGCAGAGTTTGGAAAGCTCCTCCATATTGCCGGCGTGGAAATTCTTAGTAAACCAGTCACGCGCCTGGCGCAGCTTCTCTTCGCGGCGCAGCTCATAGAGCCGCAGCAGCAGGTTCGCATCGTCGTATGTCGCCGGTTTTTCGGCCTTTGATGGGCTAGCCATTGATTACTCTCCTGATTTTTCCAGTTTACCGCGCAGCCAAACGCTCACGGCAAACTTGTAAACTACAACCCTTTTGAACCCAGGTCAGAACAGCCTCTCCTGCTTCTTAAGCGTGCCGAAGCTGCCTATATTGGCCACTGAAAAGGCCACACGAAACTGATTCTCATTGCGGACGCCGAAGCTGAAACGCCGGTACTGCACACTGAAACCACAACAGTCGGTGTTGTATGTCACCTGCGCGGTGGCGAACTGCATGATGCCTTGCCGGTAGTCGTAGATGGCGTCGAACGCAGTGTTCCATCCACGATGATTAGGGTCTCCAAACCCAACGCGCCCGCGAAACTGGTTGGCTTTGGGAGAGAGCAGCCGCGAAGTGTCCGGGTTGGCGTTCTGGCATTGTGGGGCGTCAGATGGGAGCAGCGGCAGACAGCTGACCGAGTTGTGCCCAGCAGAGATAAAGTAGTTGCCCTTGCGCAGGTCGGTGGTGAATCCGCTATTCACGAAGCGATTCAGCAGAGGATCAAAATCCGTGCGCCACTCAAAGCTAATTCCGGGCTTGGGGCTGCCCCGGAATACCGACACGATTGGCGAATAATTCCTCGGACCGCTCAGAAACGCGTATGGAGTTAGCTCGACCGAACTGAGCACCACGTTGCGCTGGCCAGGCACGACGGCGCCTCCGAAACTCGGGTCAAAATAACGCTGCTGCGATAGTTGCCAGCTAAACACCTCCGAAACCTCGTTGCCGCGCTTAGCGTAGAGCCGGTTCGTCAGCGCAATCTCCAGCTCGTTTGTATTCGAGACCAGCTCCATTTCGTCGAAACGGATGACGGCGTTGAAGTCTTGCACGCCGTTCACGTAGTGGTAAGAAACGCGCGGCTCGATCACGTGCTTGAGTTTGTCTCCCAGCCACGTTTTCCGGTTGAACGTGCGTTCTAGTGTTGGCGTGATCAGGTCAGCTGTGAACTCGCGTGTGCTACGGAATAGGCTTTGCCCAACGACATGAAGAAGCTGCTGCGTTTCTCCGTACTGCGTTTCGCGGATGGAGAAGCCCGGTACCAGGTGAAAGCCCTTCCAATCAAATGCAGTCATTACGTGTGGCGCGAAATCTGCGCGCTCGGAGAACTGGCTTGTCTGGAACAGCGGCTGCGCGCGCCGCAGCAGACCTACACTCGAATCGAACGACACCCAGATGGGCAGCCCGCGGTCCCATACCTGCCGGTCGCGGCTTGCGAGCTCGAATTCCGGCAGCTTGCGAATCACAATGGAATCGTGAGGCTGGGTACTCTGAAAGTTTTCGAGACGCTCGAACACGGTATTGAAGGTGAACGAAGACCAGTGCTTGGTGATGAAACCTACTGAATAATTTTCGGAGAAGATGGCCTCGTTGAAGGACTCGGTAAACGCCTGCCGGAACGTGAGCGAGCTGAGGTAATTGATGGTGCCGCGCGCGATGAATCCGTCGCCCAAGTCGGCCTTGGCAGTCGAATAAAGGCTGAACCCGCCCTGCTTGATGCGGGTGCCATCCTTTAGAAGCAAACCGCGGTCCTGAACGCCGTAAAAGATCGCATCAAAATCCGCACCGGCGAAGGGCTTCCCCCGAAAGTCGACGTGATGCGCAAGGCCGCGCTGAGTAAAATCCTGCACGCGATACGTGGCGTCATAACTACGGTTGATGGCCCAGTAATATCCTAAACCGATC
>DATLVQ010000151.1:0-31879 GCA_035577325.1 Bryobacteraceae bacterium
TTCCGCCATGAGCCTGCTCGAAACAGCCCGCATGACGTTCCGTCGCCCCGGTAAACGCGCCCTTTTCGTAGCCGAACAATTCACTCTCAATCAAGCTCTCCGGCAGCGCCGCGGCATTAATCGCGACGAACGGACCGTTTCCAAACTCGCGGCTCGCGATCGTCGCCGAAGCGCTCGGCATTCTTCTGCGGGCTGTCGCTCTTGCGTGCGCGCAGCGTAGGGGCCAGCATGGTGACGCATGCTCTAGTGGCGACTACTTGGAGGATGTTTTTTTCGAGCTAGCCTTTTTCTTGCTGAGCGCCTGCCGGTTTTTGAAGAAGTCCTTCCAGGGATCGGGCCGGGCGAGAACTTTCTGATAATTGCCCAGATTGAAATCGGATGGATCGAGCGACGGCTTCACGTCCGACCAATCAAGCGGCATGGAGAACGGCGCTTTCTCGCGGCGGCGAATGGAATAGGGCGCAACGACAGTGCCCCCAAACGTATTCCGAAACGGGTCCAGGTAAACGCGCTGCCCGCGGGCTTCGATGCGCTGCTCCATGGTCAATTCCTTGGGATGCTCAGCGGCCAGACGCTCGCAAATTTCTTTGGCGAACGGCAGCACGTCATCGTAGGTAGGGCCAAGCCGAAGGGGAACGAAAACGTGCAAGCCACGGCTTCCCGAAGTCTTCGGGTACGACGCCAGGCCGAGATCGTCCAGTTCATTCTTGACTACGATGCCCGCTTTGGCCGCGTCCGTAAACTTGCCGGATGTCGGATCAAGATCGAAAACCATCCAATCGGGTTGCTGCTCATGGCTCGCGCGGCTGGCCCAGACGTGCACGGGAATGCAGCCTAGGTTCACGAGCGCGAGCTCGGTGTCCTTCGATCCGCCGACTAGATATTCCACGTCGCGATTCTGATGATGGATGCGATGCGTCGGCGTGCCTTCCGCCAGCCCTTTGGGCGCCGCCTTCTGATAGAAACAACTGCCGCGCATTCCGTCTGGACAGCGCTCCAGCGACAGCAGACGATCGTCCACGTAAGGCCGCAGCTTTGCGAACACCGCATCGTAGAAGCGCGCCAGGTCGAGCTTGGTGTAGCCTTCGTCGGGCCAAAAGACTTTGTCGGGATGAGTGATCAGATCGTTCAGCTTCATTTGGCCTCGGGAACGGTCACCTCTTCGGGACGCTTGTCATCACGAAGCCCGAGAAAAACGGGTTGGCGCAGTTTGCGATCGTGGTCCATTCTTCATAGGCGATTTGTGCGGCCAGCCGGGGCGCAAGCCACGTGACATTGCGATCGCGCGGAGGATCCACCACCGGAGCTTTGGCGCGGATCAGAGGTTGGAATTTGCGAAAGAGCTTTGCAAGCGTCTCCTGCGAGAAGCCGGTGCCGACTTTCTCGACGTACTTCAACTGGTCTCCCGCATATGCGGCGAGCAGAAGTGCTCCGAAATATTCGCGTGCGCCGGCGGGTGCGGTGTAACCGGCAATGATGAATTCGTCCTCCTGCTTCACCTTGAGTTTGAGCCACTTCGTGGACCGGCCTTCGACGTAGCGCGACGATTCGTCTTTTGCGATTACACCCTCGAAGCCTTTTTGCCTGGCTATTGCGTAAGCCTTCAGTCCGTTGTCAGCCAGGCGAGCGGAGATAAAGAGTGTGGGCTGCTTTGCCGCTGGCTTACCCAGCACGCTCTCCAGCTCGGAGCGGCGCGATTTGAGAGCCGCGGCCCGGAGATCGCGGCCATCCACATACAGGCAGTCGAATACGGCGTAGCGCAATTTGCTGGCAAGGTTTTGGAGCAGCTGGAAACGGGACACGCCCTGGTTGTCGAACGCCACCACTTCGCCATCCAGCAGCAGGGTTTCGTGTTTCAAAGCGCTCACCGCAAAAGCCACTGCGTCAAAATGGCTGGTGCGATCCTTCACGTTGCGTGAAAGCAGCGTTACCTTGCCCCCTTCTTTATATGCGAGGATGCGATAGCCGTCGTATTTCTCTTCGTAAACCCAGCTGGGTTCGTGAAAAGGCTCCTTGGCCAGCGTCGCAAGCATAGGCTGAACGCGAAACGGAATTGCGGCCTTCACACGGGATCGCCTTTGGCAGCTTTTACAACATCGCCGCCTTCTTTACGAGCGATCTCAACCAGCAGCCGCTTCGTCAGCACGGAGCGTGGCCTCTCGGTGAGAACATCTTCCGGGGAGGCGTATTCATCGCGATGCTTGATCAAGAGCCACTGTGGTTTCGAAGATCCTCCGTAGCCAAGCTTTGTTCGAACTAGCACCCACGACCCCTGCAGCTTCCTCCCATGGAGCGTGAACTTGAGGTCGCCCTTTTCGAGCGCGGCATCCACGTCCTCCACCTCAGGACTCCACGTGCCGCGATCCCACAGCATCACGGTTCCACCGCCGTACTCGCCTTCCGGGATCACGCCTTCGAAGCCGCTGAATTCCACGGGATGATCTTCCACGCGAGTGGCCAGACGCTTGACGGAGGGATCCAGCGACGGTCCCTTGGGCACGGCCCACGAAAGCAAAACGCCGCGCCATTCCAGACGGAAGTCGTAATGCAGGTGAGAGGCCTGGTGCTTCTGGATCACGTACAGCAATTCGCTATCGGATTTTGTGCCAGAGCGTGCGCCTTTCGGTTCGGCGGTAACCTCGAAGTTACGCTTCTCCCGGTATTCTTTCAACGGCGCGGTTTCACGTTTGATCATTTGGAGTTTTCTGGCTATCGATGTAGTCCAGGATGTCGTAGTGGGGAAGTTTCCGATCGGGGAAAAAGCTGTTAACAGCGTCCAACTCGTCGGGATAGATTTCAATCGCCGTTTCTAGCCGCGCCAACTCGTAGATCTTCGCATGGATGGGGTCCAGCTTGAAGAGCGCCAGCCTTCCTCCGGCGGCTTGATATTGCTGAGCCAGGAACAAAAGTACGCTCGACCCGGCGGTGTCGATGGCGGACACATGCGCCAGATCGAGAATGAGAGTCCGCTTCCCCTGCCCGAGCAGATTCTCGACAAATTCGCGCAGCGCGACGTCGCCGTTGCCCATTTCCAATTCGCCGTGCAGATCCAGGATGACGATTCCCTGGTCTTCACGTTGGTGAATTTCGAGACTCGAATGGTGCAGCATGTTCTCTACAACCCGTAGGACTCCATCAGGCGGAGTCAGATTTCACTCATTGTTGGAAACGACGGCACGGCGTGCCACAGGCGGTCGAGCGGAATTTCGCCGACCACCGCAATCGTAAACGCGTGGATCAGTTCGCCGACATCCTGGCCAACTAGACGGGCGCCGACTATGACGTGGCGGTCCTCATCCACGATCATTTTCGTGTGGCCTTGGTAGCCATCCGCGACAATCTGCGGGCCTGAAATGTGGCTCATATCGTACTCAACGGCGCGAACGCGCATGCCAGCTTTCCGAGCTTGCACCTCGGTGAGCCCAACTTCATTTCCTCGCGCACGGCATCTCCACCACCCAAGCCGAGTGTAGAACAAGAGGCGTCAAAAAGCCGTCAATACACGCGCCTCACACGTCAAGGCGATGTCACTTCAAGGCTATCCGTTTTTGACGCCGTTTTGACATCCTTTTGCGCTAGATTGCAAGCATGGCGCTGCCGCTCGTGATAGTAGTTTCTGTGCCGCTCCTCATGATCGAGGTTCCGTGGAACCGATTGAAGGCGCAGAAGAATAAGCGCGGCTCAAAGCGTTTGGGAATACAGTTCTGCCATGGTTCTGTCGGGGGCGACGGAAAACGATTGCTCCCGCTCATGCGAAAAATGGCCAGTAAAGATCGGCCCAAGCAATTCTGCGCAGTTCTAGGTAGCGAAACACTCTTTGTACAAGATTCTGAGTTCATTGCATTTCCGATTCTTCAAGGAGGCCGATGTGTGACTATTCATTAATGGCGATTCCAAACCGTTTGGCGGTTTCCGGAGAGGATCTCGATGACCAGATAGAAACAGTTCTTGAAGACTATGGAACGAAAGGTTGGGAGTTGGTCCAGGTACTGCACCGACATAGTGTGCCAGAAGACCCAATCTACCGGCTTATATTCAAGACCGAAAAGCCGCTCGACTAAACGAGCAAACGAATGCGGCATTCGTGCCTTTGCGTGCTGGCCGGAACGCAAAGTAGGCCACAACTTCCGATGTCGATGGGGCGCTGAATCAAGCGGTCAAGGGGCCAGCCGCTGAAACCGCTGACACAGGGCGTGGTGCTCCCACTCAAAATGTCGTCTCTGGCCTTCGACAAATTCTCTCGAGTACCGGAATTGGGCAAAAGAAAGGCCTTGGGTCTCGGGCTTACGATTTGCAATTCGTTCGTTGGGCCCTCGACCGACGCATCAGTCTGGAAAAACAATCCGATGGTAGAGACGATTTCCAGTTTGCCGTACCATTCCATTTCGGCTGCGACGCCCAGGGCAAATCCGAAGCTGTGAGCGTTGACCGGAGGGCCGTAGTCGCTAATCACTTGAGCTTACCGCGCCGCGTACACTACAGAGTTCTCGGTTGGCTATCAGGTTACCACGCGAGTGAATCTCGCGACACACCCCCGAGAACCTGATTTACAGAGCGGCTCGACAGCCAGAGCAGCGCCCGCGCGCACACCGATGAGCCCAAGGTCACGCAGTAGAGGTAAACTTCGTAAGCGGTCAGAGGAAGGATGGCAACACGCGATGCTGATAGCACGGCGAAGGCTTTAGTCAACGCCAGCGGGACAACCCGCTCTAGCCTCGCGAGGCCGCCAGCGAGCCCGGACGAGCTGCCGATTTCGGCGAAGGCGAAGCACCCGAACATTCGTGTTTCACCCGCTATCCTCGATGCCGCTTTGAAGGATGGCGACGAGTTACTCCGATACTTGCGGACGGCTCCCGGGGGCCTAACGCAAACGGAGGCTGAAGCGCGCGCGCGCACGACGGGTCCGAATGAGGTGGCGCAAGAGCGCCGGCAAGGCTGGCCCATCCGCTTGCTGAAAATCATCCGCAATCCGCTGGTGATCCTGCTGGCGACTCTATCGGCGGTTTCCTTCGCTACGGGCGATGCGCGGGCCGGAACGGTGATGGCGGTCATGGTGGCGCTTAGCGTTGCGCTCCGCTTTTTGCAGGAGGCCCGGGCAGACGCCGCAGCGGCAAAGCTCAAGGCTATGATCCACGTGACCGCCACAGTCATTCGAGATGGCGCCGCGCGGGAGATGCCGCTGCGGGATCTGGTGCCCGGAGACATCATCAAGCTGTCCGCGGGCGACATGATTCCGGGCGACGTGCGGGTGCTCTCCTCCAAAGACCTCTTCGTTAGCGAGGGGAGCCTCACTGGGGAGTCACTCCCTGTCGAGAAGTTCCACGACCCTGAAGCGAAAGTTGTAAGCTCACCGACGGAGCTCCGGAACACATGCTTCATGGGGACGAGCGTCCAAAGCGGCACGGCTACAGCAGTTGTGGTCACTACGGGGATCAACACCTATCTCGGCAGCATGGCGGGCTCGATCACAGAGGAGCCACCGCCGACCAGCTTCGACCAGGGCCTTAACCGCTTCACCTGGCTCATGATCCAGCTCATGGCGGTTATGGTACCTCTGGTTTTCCTGATCAACGGGTTGACAAAGCACGATTGGAGAGGCGCCTTTTTCTTCGCGATGGCCGTGGCTGTGGGCCTCACTCCCGAGATGCTGCCCATGATCGTCTCCGTCTGCCTCTCCAAGGGTGCGCTCGCCATGAGCCGCAAGAAGGTGATCGTCAAGCGGCTCAACGCCATCCAGAACTTTGGCGGCATGGACGTGTTGTGCACCGACAAGACCGGCACGCTTACCGAGGACCGTGTCGTCCTCCAGCGGCATTGCAACGTCGCCGGGCGCGAAACTGAGGAAGTGCTCTTGGATGGCTACCTTATTAGCCACTTCCAGACCGGTCTCAAGAACCTGCTCGACCGCGCGATCCTGGATAGCCCCGACTTCCACGGGCATACCGTGGTCGAGAAGCACAAGAAGCTGGACGAGATCCCTTTCGACTTCACGCGGCGCATGATGTCCGTACTGTTGGAGAATCCAGAAGGCAATGCAATCCTCCTCACCAAGGGAGCTCCGGAAGAGATCTTCCACCAATGCTCTCACTTCGAGCTGGACGGGAACCTGTCCCCGATGGACCCCAACCTGATAGTCGGGCTGAAGGAAGAATACGAGAGCCTCAGCAACGATGGCTTCCGGGTTCTGGCGGTGGCAACAAAGGAGCTGCCGGGGAAGCAGGCCTGCTCAAAGGATGATGAGTGCGACTTGGTGCTCAAAGGGTACGTCGCGTTTCTAGACCCGCCCAAGGAGACCGCGAGACGTGCACTCGAGGCGCTTCACAAGCATGGTGTGGCCGTAAAAATCCTCACTGGGGACAACCACCACATCAGTCGCACGGTGTGCCGGGATGTGGGCCTCTCGGCCGATCCCATGCTGGTGGGCGTGGACGTTGGGAAAATGTCCGACCCCGAACTGGCTGCGGCGGCGGAGAAGACCACACTTTTTGCTCACCTTTCTCCCGCCCACAAGCAGCGCGTCATCCGCGTACTTCGGGACAAGCATCACGTCGTCGGATTCCTGGGTGACGGCATCAACGATGCTCCCGCCTTGCGAGCCGCGGACATCGGCATCTCGGTGGACACGGCTACGGACATCGCCAAGGAGTCGGCGGATCTGATCTTGATGGAGAAAGACCTCATGGTGCTGGAAGGGGGCGTGATCGAGGGCCGGAAGGTCTTCGCGAACATCCTCAAGTACATCCGTATGGGGGCGAGCTCCAACTTCGGGAACATGTTCAGCGTGCTGGGAGCAAGCGCCTTTCTCCCTTTCATTCCGATGGCTCCGATCCAGGTCTTGACCAACAACCTCCTGTACGACTTCTCCCAAGTGCCGATCCCAGTAGACGCAGTGGACGAAGAGCAAGTGGCGCGGCCGCGGCCCTGGAACATCGATGAGATCAAGCGGTTCATCCTTTTCATCGGACCCATCAGCTCGATCTTCGACTATACAACTTTCTTCGTTTTGCTCTGGGTCTTCAACTGCTGGGACCTATCCCGGGCGCCGGTATTTCAAACGGGCTGGTTCGTCGAGTCCCTGATGACGCAGACGCTCATCATCCACGTCATTCGCACAAATAAGATTCCCTTCATACAGAGCCGGGCGAGTTGGCCACTGACGGTCACAACGCTATCCATCATGGCCTTCGGAATGTGGTTGCCGTATTCCTCGTTGGCGCCTTCACTGGGCCTCGCAAGTCTGCCGCAGATGTACTGGCCGATCCTGATGCTGACGCTGGTTGGCTATGTGAGCCTAACGCAAATGATCAAAGTCTGGTTGCTGGGGAAGAAATGGATCTAAATTCAACTTTCGGCGAAAGCTCTTGCGTTGCAAACATCTAAAGGTGTCGTTTAGGGCCACGCTGCCAGTCCACCGACTACTGACTTTGGTGACAGATTTCTTTTGGCCGCAGGCGCGCCGCCATACGCTTTTGACGATCTGCTGATACCTGTTGGGGCCTTCTTGACCCCTTTTTGACGGGCAGTCCTTGATACTGAAGATGTAAGGTATGTATTCCAACAGGCTCATTCAGTCAATTGAGGATCACTGGGAAGAGATTGCTGCGGAGGCGATACGGCGAATACGGAAGGAAGAGGATGTGCCTCATATCCAGAAGCTCTCGGACGTCGAGTTGCAAAGATGGGCCCGCGACATCCTGAACGCACTGCAACGGAAGGCGCTTGGAAACGACGACGAAACTCTGGCAAGAGAGTATCAGGGGCTAGGGCGTCTCCGTTTTGAGACGTCCGTAAACTTGTACGAAGTAGTCCGGTGCCTTCACATCCTGAAAATCAAGATCATCGAGTTCGTCCGTAACCGTGGATTCGCACAAAACTCAATGGAAATCTACGCTCAGGAGGAGTTGGAGCATTGTATCGGACTCTTCTTTGACTGGGTGCTTTACAACATAGTGCGAGGCTATGAGGACGCGCAGCAGTGTTCTGCACGACTGGGGCGATGATCCCCGGGAGGCCCTCTGAACGCAGAAGGATGAAGGAATGTTGGCAACAGAGGAACGGAGCCCGACCGCTCCGGTGACATACGCAGTGGAGTTCCCTGACGGGCGGAAACAAGCCCTAGGAGCAGGACCGCCCGCCTTCACACTTTTGATCGCCGATGAGAAGCACCTGGAGCGCATCTGGGCCGCCGACGACTACTCGGTGGCGACGGCTTTTATCCGCGGGGACTTCGATATTGCGGGTGACATCATCGCGGCGCTTCGCTTAAGGCATCGTCGATCTCATCGGAGCTTGCGGGAATGGCTCTTGGCGGCGGCCGCGCGCTTCAATCCCACACAACTTGAGACGTGGATCCAGAGCCAGAAGCGCGCTCGCGGCAACATCCGGTTTCATTATGACCGCTCGAACGATTTCTACCGCAAGTTCCTCGACTCGCGCTTTGTATATTCAAGCGGATATTTCCAAGACCCGAGCTGGTCCCTGGAGCAGGCGCAGTATGCCAAGCTGGACCTGATCTGTCAGAAACTAAACCTCCAGCCCGGTGAGCAATTTCTCGATGTCGGTTGCGGATGGGGCGCGCTGGTCATCCATGCTGTGCAGCGCTACGGTGCTCGGGCTACCGGGTGCACACTCAGCTCCAGTCAGTACGAATTCGCGAGTTCGGCCATCGCGGCCCGCGGGCTGGAGGACCGGGCGGTGCTCCGAGAGACCGATTACCGAAATCTTTCGGGCCGCTTCAGGAAGATCGCTTCGGTCGGCATGTTCGAGCACGTGGGCCGGCATCGGCTTGGTAGATATTTCCGCAAGATCTACAACTTGCTCGAAGAGAACGGGTTGTTCTTAAACTCTGGCATCACCCGTCCCGAGTGGATCGTTGATGGAGCCCAAACTTACTTTTTGCAAAAAAAGGTGTTCCCAGGGGGCGAATTGGCGCATCTTTCTGACGTGGTTCGCCAAGCCGAGAAAGCCGGCTTTGAAGTGCTGGCTGTGGAGAGCATACGGGTCCATTACGCAAGAACGTGCCGGGAGTGGGTGGCCCGGCTGCAACAGAATGCAGAATCGTGTCTAAATCTTGTCGGCCGTGAGACCTATCGAACCTGGTTGCTGTATCTCGCAGCATCTGCACTCAGCTTCGACGTGGGACAGACAAATGCGTATCAGATAATGATGGCGAAGTAGGTGGGACAGGCCGCGAGCGGCCATGTTGACGCGATGGAGCAGATGCGGTGAAGTGGCCGGTTATTCTGAGTTTCATCCTGTCAGCTGCATGGTCGGACTCTACTCAGCCAAGCGTGAGCGAGATCATCCAGCGCTCGATCGAAGCAAACAAGAGTGACTGGGCCGCGGCGCCCGGCTACGGCTATTTTGAGACGGATCGAAGAGGTCGTAGTACCCGAACGTACGAAGTGTTGATGCTCCTGGGTTCTCCCTACCAGCGTCTTGTAGCAATCAATGGAAGGCAGTTGTCTTCAGAAGGACAGGAAGAAGAACAGCAGAAGTTGAAAGAAGCCATGGCCAATCGTCAAAACGAGTCGGCGAGAGAACGCGCGCAGCGCATTGCACAGTACGAGCGGGACCGTAAACGGGACCACCTGCTGATGGAGGAGCTGGCGAAAGGTTTCGACTTCAAACTGCTGGGCGAAGAACACGTGAGTACACACGACGTTTTTGCGCTTCAAGCGACACCTCGTGCGGGCTATCAACCGCCCAACAGCGAAGCGCAGGTGTTGACGGGAATGCAAGGTGAGCTCTGGATCGACCGGAATACTTTTCAGTGGGTCAAAGTCGAAGCAGAAGTCATGCACCCAGTTTCAATCGAAGGCTTCGTGGCACGCGTTGAGCCGGGCACTCGCTTCGAGTTCGAGAGAATGCCGGTCGCCCCGGGCGTATGGCTCCCGAAGCACTTTACGATGAAGTCCAGGAGCAAGATACTGCTTCTTTTCACCTACAAAACCCAAGAAGACGAAACGTATTTCGATTACCACAAGAGCGTCCCTGTACAAACCACTGGTGAGTCCCGAATGTCAATAAAACAAGTCGCATGCGATCCAAGCGTTGTGCGGTGTGGCTGGAAGATGGCTCATGCTGACCCGCCATCATCCATCCGAGAAAACAAGTCTCTTCCCATCAAGTCGAATGACAACGCGGAAGGCATCAGCGCTGATCGAGACCACTTTCTCCGAGCACGCTATGATTGTCTTCTCGCATCAACTTCACGGCGTCCGATGGTGCCTGAGATTCAGACAAGTTGTTCACTTTTGAGACGTGATGAGCCAGCAATGCCGGGTGTTGCGGACGCTCGCCTCGGAAGGCCAATTGCAAATACACCGATGAAGGTCGGCGATGCCCATCGACGATGGACATCGCATGGCCTTAGGCACGGCTTGCTGACAATCTCGTTAGGGAGCGACGTGCTGTCGCTGCGTCTCAGGGACTCTGCCACGACGGAGCCGAAACTGTGGCACTGATACCACACAAAGGAGTTACCTATGAAGAACGATGTTCACCTCAAGAATGACGTTGAGCAAGAATTGCGTTGGGACCCAAGCGTTCACGCCGAACAGATCGGCGTGTCCGTAAAGAATGGGGTCGTAGAACTCGACGGCCACGTTGATAGCTATTATGAAAAGTGGGCTGCCGAGCGCGTCGTAATGCGCGTTGCGGCTGTAAAAGCGGTCGCGAGCGAGTTGAAAGTCGAGCTTCCCGCTTCGGGAAGCCGAACCGATGAGGACATCGCACGTACCGCCATGAACCATCTGGAGTGGAATTACTCCGTGCCTGGCACAGTGAAGGTGAAGGTCACCAAAGGATCGGTCACGCTTCAGGGCACCGCCGAGTGGCAATACCAGAGAGAAGAGGCGGAACGAGCCGTGCGGTCGTTGATGGGCGTGAAAGGTGTTTTCAATGAGATCACGCTCAAACCGAGGGTTAGCGCCGAGCGCGTGAAGGCGAAGATCGAAGAGGCATTGAAACGCAACGCGGAAATCGATGCCAGCCACATTAGAGTGGAAACCTCCAATGGAACAGTGATACTGCATGGTGACGTTCGGTCGTGGGCGGAGCGAGAGGAAGCAGAGCGCGCCGCTTACGCTGCTCCCGGGGTCACCAAAGTCGAAGACCAGATCACAATCCGCTAAATACGCCGCGAAGAATGGCTCGCGCGCGGAGGTACTTTAGTAGGGGGGAACCTCCGCGCTCGTTTTTAATTCTAATGTTAAGCTAGGAGAGATCCAGCACCCCCGTAAAGATGCTGCGCCATAGGGTCACAAGAACAGATTCAGCGATAGGTAATTCCTCACCGTCGATACTCCGGGAATGCCTCGAGTGACAGCCTCCGCCTGATTCCACTGCTCAAGGCTGTAGACGTTTCCATAGAGAATGGCACATCTCCCATCTAGGGCAACTGTAATGTGATTGGCGGAGGGACCCAGGGTTGTTGTAAGGCCACCTCGAATTTTCTCTGTGATATCGTTGCGAACGCGGAAGTTTTTTGTAGTCATTCGACACATGCTTTCGGGCTGGACCTGCCATCTCTGCTTCGATTCAGTTTGCTCGCTCTTGAACATCCACTGGTCTGCAATTGTGATGCCATGCACGCTGGACCGTGCGCGCATAGGATTGCCCCTTGGTTATGCCAGGCGTCGCGCTTCTTACGCCAGTGGCATGTCATGAGCGCAAGAAGAAAGAAACTCCAGCGTCTTAGGGGCGCAGTTAGTTCATTGGGCATAGAGACTTCCCATATATCGAGACCGCGGCTTCGGGGGAGAGCCTGTTGGTCAATCTAGATCTGCCGCGACGAATCTAACGTAGCACCCTAAGCCAAGGGGGAATACTAGTTTGCGACCTAGTATCCTAAGCGCCATCATCCGCGACAGAATCAATAAGGCCCAGGCGCCGCGGAAGCAGACGGCAACCCTCTGGAGGAAGGCTCTTTTAGATGCTGAATTGCAATAACATTCGAATCTCCCTTTAGAAGGCGGCAGTTGTATCAATGGATTGTGACAGCAGACAAACTGTATGGGTCGACGAACCGGCGCCGATCTGTCATCTATGACAGCACAGTTACTGCCCTAGACTGTTACGAGCGAGCCCAAACCCGTAGAGACAATGGGCGCGTATCTGGTTCTGGATATCGTGCGGCGTGTGCATCACTCACTGCTATCACTTTGGTCCCGGATACCCGCGGGGCGATGAGGCCAGCGTTTTAAGGCAAAGAGTCAATTATCCAGAGAGTGAACCGAGAGGAGATCCCAAATGAACGCACGCATGCGAATAGTCGCAAGTATCGTCGCGGCGATAGTTGCTAATAACTTGGAATACACCAGCCCAGGCTCAGACTGCTCCCACAGATCCGCAAATCGTCGGAATCGTAGTCGCTGCGAATCAAATCGATATCGACTACGCTAAGTCTGCGTTGGCTAAATCAAAGACCAAGCAGATTCGCGATTTCGCTCAGCAGATGGTGGCTGATCACTCTGCGTTGCAGAAGTCGGTATTCGATCTTGGTGCGAAGCTGAAGGTAACTCCGGCTGAAAGCGATACCAGCAACGCATTGAAGTCACAGGCGAAAGAAACGACCACGAAACTAAAGGCCGTCAGGGGCAAAGCATTCGACACGGCTTACATCGACAATGAGATTGCGTATCACCAGGCAGTTATCGACGCTGTTAACACGGTTCTGATTCCGAACGCACAGAATGCGGAGCTGAAGTCCGCACTGACCGGTGCTGTGCCGCTTTTTCAAGGCCATCTCGAGCACGCCAAAAATATACAGGCAGCACTGAAATAGACCACCGCTGTTAGCGGCGCGATAAAAGGGAGCCACCTCCGGCGCGTTAAGCAGGAACCATGGACGGCGAAGTCGGTCTCAAGAGACACAACCGCGGTAACCGCGTGATCAGAGATCAAGCAGCATAGTGCCGAATTTTGTCCCTGCCAACCCAGTCAGTCCACAGCCCACCCTCCCGCGCCGCCTGCATGAGCTGGAGCAATGGAGGAGGTG
Source organism: Bryobacteraceae bacterium (assembly GCA_035577325.1). Classification (GTDB taxonomy): domain Bacteria; phylum Acidobacteriota; class Terriglobia; order Bryobacterales; family Bryobacteraceae; genus QHXW01. Next base: position 13,001 of record DATLVQ010000151.1, read on the forward strand.
AGTGCCGATCGGTCGGGTGCAAACTCGAAGCGCGAACAACGAAGAAATGTAGAAACTTTTATAGAGTACTTACCGCGTCCCCGCCAATGGGTTGTCAGATCCGCCGCCACCGGCGGCGGGAGTTCTGCTGACCCAGCATTCATCCGGCTCCGCGGCTCCGCCCTAACGCGCCGACATTGGCTCCGTTCTTCGCCGCCCCTGACACACCGCGGCCAAGGCGCCATCCACTAAGTCTGAGAGGGGAAAATGCTTCCGTCTCCATCGTCCAAGAGATTAATGGCTTCGAGAGGGTTTTTACTGGCAGTGCTCTTTCTCGCTCCAGTGCCGTGGCCTAGCGGACAAAAGGTCGTCGCTCAGTCCCTTAAGGCCGCGCCCACGAAAACAGCAGCCCGAAGACGCCATACCGTGGTGATCACAGGCATGAAATATGAGCCCATCATCCTCACGGTGAAGATGGGGAGCACAGTGGAATGGAAGAACTCTGATATTGTTGCTCACACCGTGACCGCCGTGGACAAGAGCTTCGACTCGCGAATTATCCCGCCTGGAGCTTCGTGGAAGTTAATCGCCAGGAAGACAGGAACTTTCGACTACATCTGCACACTTCACCCGAACATGAGAGCCCAGCTGGTCGTGCAGTGACGAGTGAGGGCGAACTATCGAGCGAAAGTTCGTTTGTCCCTGTACCGTCGCTTTCGCTGATTTCAAAGCGGCAAGAGGCGCGGGGCGTCGTCACTACATAGACAGAACCGCTTTGGCGTCTTTGTTATGAGCATTGCCACTTCCAGTCCCGGATCTCAGGCTTGTCAATGCCGTATTCGTGCGCGTAAGCAAGATTCTCTACGATCTGGTCATGCAACCAATCCTTTACATGCGCCCCCAACGCTTTCAGCCGCGGAACGCGGTCGATGACGTCAATCGCCAAATTGAACCTATCCACTTGGTTCAGAATAGTCAGCCCGAGAGGAGTGCTGATGCTGCCCTTTTCCTTGTAGCCACGCACATGCATGTTTTCGTGATTGGCACGACGGTAGGCGAGCTTGTGGACGAGCGCGGGATAACCGTGGAAGTTAAAAATGACTGGTTTATCGGTTGTAAACAACGAGTCAAAGTCACGATCTGTCAGCCCGTGCGGGTGCTCGGTTGCGGGCTGGAGCCTGAATAGATCCACCACGTTGACGAAACGGATCTTCAAGTCCGGGAAGTTCTCGCGTAGGATTGCCGTTGCGGCAAGAGCTTCTAGCGTAACCACATCGCCTGCGCTCGCGATCACTACGTCCGGTTCGCTACCCTGGTCAGTGCTAGCCCAGGGCCAGATCCCAATCCCCTTCTGGCAATGTCTGACCGCAGCATTCATGTCCAGATACTGCAGATGAAGATGCTTATCCGCCACGATCACGTTCACATAATCGACGCTCCGTAAACAATGATCCGCTGTGCTTAAGAGACAGTTTGCGTCGGGCGGTAGATAGATTCGGGTGACCAGTGCACTCTTATTTGTGACTACATCAAGGAACCCCGGGTCCTGGTGGGTGAAGCCGTTATGATCCTGACGCCAAACCGTAGAGGTGACCAACAGATTCAAGGACGAGATAGACGCTCGCCATTTGACCTCGGTCTTACACTTTTCGAGCCACTTTGCATGCTGATTGAACATCGAGTCGATGATGTGAAAGAACGCCTCATACGAGGCGAAGAACACGTGGCGGCCCGTCAGGACGTAACCCTCTGCCCAGCCCTCAAGGGTATGTTCGCTGAGCATTTCCATAACGCGGCCATCCCGCGAGAGCTCGCCGCCATCCAAGTCCTCAGGCTTGAATTCAGCCAGCCAGGTCTTTTTCGTAGTAGCGTAAATGGCTTCAAGACGGTTGGACGCGGTTTCGTCTGGTCCAAAGATCCGGAAATTGCCCATGTTGTCGCGCATGACGTCACGCAGGAATTCGCCCAGAATGTACGTAGGCAGCGCCTGCGAGATGCCGGGCTTGGTCATCGGTGCAGCGTATCTCCGGAAATCCGGCAAACGAAGCGGTTTTCGCAGCAGGCCGCCGTTCGCATGCGGATTGGCGCTCATCCGCCGCCTTCCGCACGGAGCCATTTCCTTCAGCTCCGGAACAAGCGTGCCATTTCCATCGAACAATTCTTCCGGCTTGTAGCGACGCATCCAGTCTTCGAGGATCTTCAAATGTGCCGGATTTTCGGCCACATCCGGGATCGGAATCTGATGAGCTCGCCAGTAACCCTCTAGTCTATGATCGTCCAATTCCTTGGGAGCAGTCCAGCCTTTGGGGCTGCGAAGAATGACGACGGGCCAGCGAGGCCGTTCCTGAATGCCGCCTCGGCGGGCATTGTCCTGGATGGACCGGATCTGCGTGACACACTCATCGAGACAGGCCGCCATTTTTCGATGCATTACTGGCGGGTCCTCACCCTCGACAAAATAGGGAGTCCAGCCAAAACCCACGAACAGACTGTGCAGTTCCTGCGATGTGATCCTTGCCGAGATTGTAGGATTCGCGATCTTGTATCCGTTTAGATGAAGAATCGGTAGCACCGCGCCATCGCGGATCGGGTTAAGAAATTTGTTGGAATGCAGGGATCCCATTAGAGGTCCGGTTTCAGCTTCGCCATCTCCGATGACCACCGAGACGATCAAGTCGGGATTATCAAAAGCAGCGCCAAAAGCGTGGGACACGCTATAGCCCAGTTCGCCGCCTTCGTGGATGGAACCCGGCGTCTCCGGAGTGCAGTGACTGCCGATACCTCCAGGAAACGAGAACTGCTTAAAGAATCTGCACATGCCATCTGCATCCTCAGATTTGTCGGGGTAGACCTCAGAGTATGTTCCTTCGAGATAGGCGTTCGCTAGGGTCGCCGGGGCCCCGTGCCCGGGGCCCGCAATGTAGATCATGTTCAAATCGTGTTTTTTGATCAACCGGTTCAGGTGGACCCAAATGAAACTCTGACCCGGGTCCGATCCCCAATGCCCGATCAGACGCTTCTTGAGGTGTTCCACCTTGAGCGGGTCTCGGAGTATTGGATTCTCGCACAGATAGAGCATGTCGAGGGAGAGATAATTGCACGCGCGCCAGTATGCATCGATTTTGCGCAGCTCATCCGTAGAAAGTGAGTTTTCGGAGGCGACCGCGTCGGGTATTTCGGCAATGAGTTGATTCATAATGGGTTTCTTCCTTACGCCGGTCGCGCGTCTTCTCCGGCTTCGTGCAAAAGTGAGAACGCTGACGGAGACGTACCCTTTCCCCACGGCGGGCGCTATCCGATAAGTCCCTCTACGCCTAAGATCGGCCGGATGCGCTCATCAGACGCTCCCGAGCCGTGCTTGTTTGCTTGTCCGCAGACTTTGCGGCGACGACCTCTAGAATACCTTTGTCCAGCGACGCCGAAACCTTGTTGACGTCGATCTCCGAGGGGAGGCCGAACTGTCGGCACAGTTTATTCTCGCTGAATTCGCAAAAGCGAAGCTCGCCATCTGTTCCCGAATGGTCATGGCGGGTATTCGCCTCTACGATAATAACTTCCGGGGTTGCCGTAACTCTCAAATCTCGCGCCTCTGCGCCTGGGACGGCAAGCCTGAGCTTCAGCTCCTTCTCGCTTTCCACGAGTTCGGCTGCAGACGGCCCGAGCACCTCGCGCTCAGCAAGCAACCAGTTGTCCAAGTCAAAACCTGGAAGTGCACCGTGTTGCTTGAACAGGCTGAAGGCTTTTTGCTGAATCTGCTCCGTCGTTTTCTCCACCTCTGCGAATGCCGGCGGTTTCTGTTCCCCCTTGAGGTGGCGGACTCTTTCGATTAAAACAGTGGCCATAGCTACGCTCCTTTCCGTATCAGACAACAGACGATGCTAGACCTTACCTCACTTGACAGCCCTTCCCCACAAATCTCGCGCAACAGTGACTCCTCCCGTCCGTTCTTGCTGAGCATCTTTAGACCCAGCATGAAAACGTCGCTCAGAAATGACAGCTCGATCAGCGGATGTTCAGCGCGTTACCTTCCGGATGATCAATACTTTGAGGAGAGCTGGCGCTGGTGCGATCCGCCCGGGGCATGTCGTCGTTTCCGCGGGTCTCGGAAAAAGGTCCACAAGTTCACTCTAAGCGAAGAGTAGTCAAAACGGCGTCAAAAATCAGCCCGTCAACCGGTTTCGCCGTCCACTTCCGACATGAAAAAGGCAAGCCAGCCGAGCTGGCACGTCTGCCTTCATTCGCGACGAAGAGCATCTGGAACGCATTCAGCCGTGACGCTTCCTCGGCGGGGGATTGCCTTCAGGCGAGGGGAGGTCAATATCTCGACGGGATACCGGGTAGCGCCGCATCTTGCCAGTTGGCGCAAAGCCAACAGCGCACTGCCGCTTAGCACCATACGCTCCGGAAGTGATTTAATCGGCCACGCTGCTGCTGCTCGGTTGCAGCCAAATACGACCGATAGCCTACACGACCTCCAGTCACTCGGCAGCCGGATACGTCACATGTGAACCTGCCACTGTCGCGAATGAGGTAAGTTCGTGCGCCTGTGTCCGGGTTGCGCTCATGATGTCCTCAACCGCAATGCCGCGCGCCTGCAGGGCGTCCCCTATGAGTGAACGATGACATCGCCACGGTACCGCTTCGGCGCACATGATCGCGACTTGCTCTCGTTTTGATGCTTGGATAAGTATCTTGAGACCGGCTTCAAATTCCGGCGTTTGCATGTAATCAGCGAAGCCGCGGAACGAGGCGTTGTGCCATCCCGTGTTGATGGAGTCTTTCCGGGCGTGGCGCAACCCGCCCAACTTCTTCATGTGCGTGTAGCCTATGCCAGCCTTAAGCAGCGTCTCCGGCAAAGCATCGCGATTGAATTGCGGATTGTGCCGGGAACGCGGGATCGTCCGCACATCCGCCAATCGCTTTACTCCATGAGCCTTGAGCATGTCGATAAGCGCTTCGATACTTCGGGCCGAGTGCCCAATCGTGAAGACCATCGTGGGGCGGACCTGCGACCCGCCATGTGCGGACTTTATGGGAGCCTTCAGCATCTAGCTTCTCCAGCGTCCGCAATTCGTCGAGGAGTGTCGCACCCTCCGGCCGCCAGCTCGGATACAAAAGAACAATTCTGTAAAGAGCCCATTTCGCAGCCGCGCGGAACACAATGATTCGAAACCGCGCGATAGCCGGTCAGGGATTGATTCAAGTGGCTCCCTCAATTCTCTGGCGACAATGCAACGGCGCCTGCCGCCAACCTGGCGAAGACAGTGATTGCACTGATCGCAAACGAGGGCGGTTGTTGCACTTGCTTCTGCGATGTATTCCCGTGGGTGCACCGGCTACGTCGAGTTTGTCTGCCTGCCCGTCGTGGAGGCGAGCAAGCGTGGCGAAACACCAGGAGCCGGTATTCATGGCATCGCTAAGTTCGAGAAATCACAAACCGGGATTCTAAGTCGGAAGGTTGGCGCCCGTTTAGTGCTCCGATTCGGATCCTCAACGCTCATTCTACCTGGCAGCGCCAGTAAGCTCATCCGCCCAATACCCCTGGTAGTGGTAACGCCGATGCAATTTAGTTTCGTAGTCGCGTGTAATGAGAGCATCCTCGGTATATTCTGGCCCCTGCTTAATGGCTGCACGAGTCAGGTTGATGAAGACCGTCGATTCTTCCCAACTGATTCGTTCAATCCACCGCGTCGAAATCAGCACCTTTTTGCCCGGCCACCAGTTTCCCGTATCAACAATCAAGTAACGGATGGCCCACGTCTCGTCATCAATGACAAAATCCTCCACGTCGCCGATCTCTCCGTCCCGAGCCTGGATGGTGCGGCCAGTTACATCCTTGGTGCTGCGGAGGTGAGGATCGTCGCTTTCCGCATGACGACTGGTTTCAGACCATCCACCTTGTCCACGGTTAAGGTAGGCGGAGCCCCCCCACATGTACGGGTTACCCCAATAGCCCGGCCAGCCGTAATTAGGGGCAGTATTGCATTTCGTACTGGCGGGAGACTGGTTTAGAATCCAGGGATGGACTGTTCTCGATCTGCTTTCTGGTCAGGTCCACCGGGATGACCTTGTCATTCTTGCTGGCCGGGTCCAGCGCATAAGGCGAAATGAGAACCAGCCGGCCGCTCAGCCAGCCCGTATCAGCAACGAGGTATCGAACCGCCCAACTCCTGTCATCGAAGTAGAACTCTTTGACCTTGCCGATCTCTCCATCGCGTGCGCCCAGTTTGTAATCGTTTAGGTCTTTGGCTTGTCGTAGCATATAGATGCACTTCTCCTTTATTGCAAAACTCGCGTGAGTTGCTCTTCGCTGCGCCCGCTATCGGCCTCGCGGAGGCTCACCTTCATAGGGCACATGCATCGGGTCTGCCAGTGCACTGCGGTAGCTGCGAATCTCCATTCCTGCCCCGCAGTTTGGACAACCCTCATCGCCCATGCGCGGCTGATGGGATAGGTCTACTCGTGAGATCGTAATTGCTCCGCGGCATGGAACCAATCTTCCTCCGGTGATCCTTCTGGACAGCCTCTCGCCTGCCAGAGTTCATAAGCGAGAGTTGAAAGGGCCTCATGCTCAAATGTGGCGATGCCATGCTCGTTTGTCGCCTTCCGATGAACCTGTTGAGTGTGCAGGTAAGCCTGCTGGGAGTGCTCCAGAGCTTGCCTTGACTCCTCCTGTCCTGTCTGATGATTTTGTTTGCCGTGATGCTCCGCGGCAGCGCGGTGAGCGTGGGCCGCCATGTCGTGTAACTCGGCGGCTCGCTGATGATTTTCGTAATGTAATCCGTTATTATAGCGAGTGGACATCAAAGACCTCCTATCTGCCCAGACTTGTTGTGGGCGTCTTTTGCAAGTCTGTAAGCGTGCTCAGCATACTCGAGCGCCCTTTCTGAATGCCAGTTGCCAGCCGGGTTATCGCCTTTCTCATTGTGCTCCGCAGCAGTACGAAGCGCGCGTGCGGCCAACTCATGCTGTTCTGCTGCCTTCTGGTGTGATTCGTGCACGCGTTCCTCCAGGTGGAAGGGTGAGTCAACCGTTCTCGTCAACATGTCTGCTTCTTGTTTCTCCTGGTCCTCCAAGCAATACGGCGCCCAGGGAATTGCTTCCAGGCGGGCGGCTTCAATCTGGCGCCCGCAGGCCGCGCACTTGCCATAGGCGCCGTCCTCGATACGGCGCAAGGCGTCATGCACTTGTGTCAGCGTTTGCGACGCCAGAGTGCCCTCTTGGAGCGATTCAGATATGCCCTGGGAGGAGGTGGCATCATCAGTAGAATTTCTGACTTCAGCTTCGCCCGAAACCAGGGCTTCTCCTTCGAGGCGCGTGATCTCTGCTAGAAGGTCGCGTTCTTTGTCGTTCAGCCGCTGTTTGAAGTGTTTGATGTTCGTCGCAAGTGATGACATAAAGTCCGTTCGGAGCCATCCAACGAGGTTGAACTCCAGTTCCGCAATCTCACTCCCGCCGAGGATCACGTCCATGTACCCAACCCTCTTCAACGCGTTACATTCAGGACTCCGGGAGTTGGCCTGTTGCAGCCCTGCCAGGCATGTGGCCCCTTTTCCGCGGGCCGTCAGCAACGGCGCCAACAAGTCCACTCTAAGGGAATCGTAGTCAAAACGCCGTCAAAAATCAGAAAAGCGTTTGAATTTCTGTCTCCGCGGGGTGCTGCAAGTTTTCTCGAAACAGGCGCGGCCAGTCAGTACGGAAAGGCTTGCCGTCGAGAGCATCGGGGACAACGGATGGAGCGATTTGGGCGATCCTCGCAGAGGCTCTAACGGCATTATTTGGGAGCGTGCGGCGTTGCGCTGTGTACGTCCTAGCGCCAGTTTTCTGCAGCAGCATGAACATCAACCCGACGACGATGTAGAACAAGGAGTCTTTGGAGCCGCACCTCACGTTCAATCGCCTCAGCTTGCGGTGCGGGCGATCCAAAGCTATCCGGCATGGAAATCTACGAGCGGACACAAGCGCTCTCTTTGCGCTCCATCTCCAATGCGCGCGGAAACACGATGTTGTTTTCCAGATGAACGTGGCGGTGCAAGTCGTGCTCGAACTCTTCGAGGCCGTGATAGAGCGCGCGATAGGTTGGGCAGGCTCCCTCGGGCGGTTGGAAACCTCCGGAGAGCGTGCGGGAAAGCACTCCGGCAACTGCTAGGACCTCAATACGTACAGCTCTCATAGTCCGGCCAAGAGCTCATGACCTTCAGCGCGGCGTTACTGCGGACAAAGCGCAGATTGTGATCGAGTAGGGTCTGGCCGATATGCTCGTTTGCCAAATGGCCGTCAAGTGATTCCGTCATGCAAGCCTTTCATTTTTGTTTTTGTCGCGGTCATTCATCGGTGACCGGCGATTGTGAACGACGACCAGGGGTAAGCCCGATGCCTCTTACAACCTAGGCGCGCTGGAGCCGCGTGATGCTGGCCCGCGTGGGCGAGTTCAAATCTCCCCAAGCGCAACTTGCGCAGCCTCTTCGCAATGCAGAAGGAAAGCGTGTTCGTCGGCCACATGATCTTCCGGAAGCAGGTGCTCAGGGCGAGCCACGCGGACAGGATCAGGCGGGAACGCTGCGGATGCAGCGCGCTGCACAGCGTTCCCGCCATCAATAAACTCCCCCGCCTAGCGGCTCTTAAGGAACTCGACCAGATCGCTCTTCTCATCTGGCAACAGACCGAGGTTGAAACAGGCGCTGTAGTGGTTAGCCACATCCAGGAGCGTCGGGAAACGGCCGTCGTGGAAGAAGCCGCGCTGCGACCGCGCCCAGAGGCCGCTGAGCTGCGGCGTAACCAGGGTGCTGCCGATCGCTCCCGTCGGCCCACGATCGGCCTGGAAGGAGTCGATGCACATCTCGGCCGGCGTGTGCGCGTTGTAGCCGGCGTCGGTGTAGAGCGGCGGCATGTGGCACTGCGAGCATTTGCCCTTGCCGTTGAAGACCGCCTCACCACGTTTCGCCGCTGCAGTGTCGAAGCTGCCGGCAGGCGGCGTCGGTGGTTGCAGCGAGAGTTGGTAGTAGTGGAGCGGGGCCAGCTTCGACGTCACCTGGTCGGGGTCGTGGCGGAGCTTGAAAAAGCCGCCTCTGACCGCCGCCGGATACTTGCCCGGATTGTTGAACCGCTCGTCGTTGAAGTTGCCGTTGCCGTGCATCTGGAGGTTCGCGACGTAGGCGTTCCAGTAGGTGACGTTGCCGAAGCCGCCCGTCCATGTGTGGAGGTCCTCGCCAAGATGGCCGTACGCGGCCGGGATCCGGACCGCGGCCGACGTGCCGTCCGGTCGGAAGCCGATGGCGTCGATGTTGACCTCAGCGTCGTAGAAGCCGGGACCCCAGCTCAGGAGCACCTTCTTGAGCGTGGCGATCGTCGCTGCGTCGCTGGCCCCGAGGACCTGGTTGGCCATCGGCACCAGGTTGGGCGCGAGCGAGACGATCAGGCCTACGTTCAGATCCTCGTTCGGCCAGCCGTCCAGCCGCTTGCCGATTCCCGGGGCGAACGAGTTGTCGACGGTCGAATGGCAGAGGGCGCAGGTGATGCCGATCGAGCTGAGCGAGCCAGCCGTGCCGAAGACGCCCTTGACGCCGACGACCGCGTTCAGTTCCAGGAGCGCGAGCGTGGTCGCAGGACTGTCGAGATCGACTTTGCCCTGCTTGAGCTTCGCCTGGAGATTCCCCGGGAGGGCAGCGACGTCGACCTTCAGGCCGGCGACGGTGAGTGCCGTCCTCGGGCTCACACCCGGACCGACGCCTCCGAGGGCGGCGCCCTCGATCGCCTTGTGCAGCTGGAGCATGCCGCCCCAGTAGTCCTCGTCGCCGAAGGTGTCGAAGCGGAAGATCTCCTTGCCTTGGTCGAACAGCTGGACCAGCGCCTTCGCGCACGCTTGGCCAGGCGCGTCGACCGACTGCGGCTCGCAGGCGCCGGGTTTATCGCTGTTGTCCTTGTCCTGAGGGGCCGTTGCCTGAAAGCCAGACGCTGACGTGAACAGCGTGAGTATGAGTGTGAATGCTAAGCCGATGAATCGCATTGGTGCTCCTTCCTGAGCTCACTGTCGAGAACGCCACGACAATGTTTGGAAGTTATCACAAAGAATGTCAAAATCCCGTCAAAAATCGGGAAGACAGTGCCTTCACTTGGAATCTGTGTTTTGACGCCATTTTGACGTTTCTCGCTTCATACTAGTGAAAAATCTTATCGCAAGAGATCTAAGGTGGCGCTGGGAAAGAGCGATAGCTGGTGGCAGGAGGACAACTGCAAGAGTTGAAGAGACCTGGAGGCTTAACGGGACGGCTTACGCCCAAGAGCGTAAATCCAAAACCCCGCGCTTCCTCGGATCTCAAACGGAAATGCAACGAAATCGATCTGGAAAGAAAGGGAGTTAAGTCATGTCTGAAACGAACTCGGTTGTAGCCATCTACGAAACCCACTCCGCAGCAGAGGAAGCGATCAAGGAGCTGCAGAAGTCTGGGTTTGATATGAAGAAAATGTCCATCGTCGGCAAGGACTATCACACCGACGAGCACGTCGTCGGATACTATAACACCGGCGACCGCATGAAGTACTGGGGCAAGATGGGCGCCTTCTGGGGTGCTATCTGGGGGTGGTTGTTCGGAGCCGCTTTTTTTGCCATTCCAGGTATCGGGCCGATATTGGTAGCTGGTCCATTGGTCGCATGGATCGTCGCAGCACTTGAAGGCGCGGTGGTGGTGGGCGGATTGAGCGCGCTCGGCGCGGGGCTGTACAGCATTGGCATCCCCAAGGACAGCGTCGTGAAATACGAGTTAGCACTCAAGTCCGACAAGTTCCTTCTTATGGCTCATGGCACAGCGGACGAAGTGGCAAAGGCCAGGGACATCATGCAGACGACGCGCCCTGTCGAGGTTACAGTACACGCGGCGAAACGCGAGCAACTTGCTGGGCTTAGTGGCCGATAGTTGTGCTATCGGCGGGTGAACAGAGTGACTTCAATGATCGCGGCAACCACGACAACTCTTAATTCGGCGCAACTGGATCAACTGGCGATCAACACGATCCGCTTCCTATCGGTTGACGCCGTGCAAAAGGCTGACAGCGGCCATCCGGGGCTGCCCCTGGGCGCCGCGGCTATGGCCTATGTATTGTGGACACGGTTTCTCCGGCATAATCCGATCAATCCGCAATGGTCCAACCGCGACCGCTTCGTCCTGTCGGCCGGTCACGGTTCGATGCTGCTATACAGCTTGCTGCACGTCACCGGCTATAATCTGCCTCTTGGCCAGATCAAACAATTCCGCCAATGGGGTAGCATTACGCCCGGCCATCCCGAGCGCGGTTTGACGCCTGGCGTGGAAACGACCACCGGTCCGCTCGGCCAGGGATTCGGCAACGGCGTGGGCATGGCGATTTCGGAAGCGAATCTTGCGGCGCGCTATAACCGGCCGGGGTTCGATATCGTCGATCACTTCACTTACGGGTTGGTCAGCGACGGCGACCTGATGGAGGGAGTGTCTTCAGAGGCGGCCTCGCTCGCCGGGCAACTGGAACTCGGCAAGCTGATCTACCTCTTCGATAACAACCATGTGACGCTCTCCGCCGGTACGAACATCTCATGTAATGAAGACCACGCGCGGCGCTTCGAGGCGTACGGCTGGCATACGCAATCCGTGGAGGACGGAAACGATGTGGAGGCGATCGACCTGGCTCTGCGCGCGGCGCGCAGCGAAACCAGACGCCCTTCGCTAATTCTCGTACGCACCCACCTGGGCTTCGGTTCCCCGGACAAGCAGGACACGTTTGAAGCTCACGGTTCGCCGCTGGGCGTAGAAGAGGTTAAGCTGACCAAGCAGAACCTGGGTTGGCCGGTCGAACCCCTCTTCGATATCCCACCCGAAGCACTCGCCCATTTTCGCGAGGCCGTGCCGCGCGGTCAGCAGGCGGAGTCGGAGTGGCGCGATCGATTCGCTCGCTACGCCAAGGTGCATCCGGACTCGGCTCGGGAGTTTGAAGAAAGAATACGCGGCGAATTGCCCGCCGATTGGGATGCGGACATTCCCGTCTTTCCTGCGGACCCGAAAGGGATGAAGACTCGCGTGGCTTCGGGAAAGGTGATGAACGCGATTGCGCCCAAGCTTCCGTCGCTGATGGGCGGTTCGGCGGATTTGAACCCCTCGACGTACACCGCGCTGAAGGGCGCGGGCGATTTTGAATCTTCAGATCGAGCCTCGGGTGACACCCAAGGCTCGAGCGGTGGCGGCTGGAGTTACGCCGGGAGCAACGTGCACTTCGGTATTCGCGAGCACGGGATGGGTTCGATTCTGAACGGCATGGCCGTGTACGGCGGCATCATTCCGTATGGAGCGACGTTCCTGATCTTCTCCGACTACATGCGCCCTCCCATTCGGCTGGCGGCCATGATGGAGCAGCAGGTTATCTATGTGTTCACGCATGACAGCATTGGACTGGGCGAAGACGGGACTACTCACCAGCCTGTGGAACAGCTCGCCAACTTGCGTGCCGTGCCGCACCTGATCGTGATCCGGCCCTGCGATGCGAACGAAACCGCGTACGCTTGGCGCGTCGCGATTGAGACGCGGGACCGTCCAGTCGCGTTGATCCTGACCCGCCAGGATGTGCCGACCCTTGACCGTAGCCGCTATGCCTCCGCCGCTGAGCTGAAACGTGGGGGCTACATCCTGGCCGAGGCGACCAACGGCCGGCCCGATATCATTTTGATCGCGACCGGTTCAGAAGTGAGTCTGATCGTCGAAGCGCAGCGTGAGTTGGAAAGGCAAAACATTCAGACGCGCCTGGTATCCATGCCCTGCTGGGAGTTGTTCGATGCGCAAGCGGTGGAATATCGCCGCTCCGTGTTTCCGCCTCTGATCCGCGTGCGGCTGGCAGTGGAAGCAGGGGCGACGCAGGGATGGCATCGCTATGTCGGCGACCTTGGCGACGTGATTGGGCTCGATCATTTCGCCGCCTCCGCCCCCGGACCGGTGCTGATGCGCGAGTGCGGATTTACCGTTGAGAACGTCTGCAAGCGAGCACTGGCCCTGCTCGAGAAGAAGAATGTCTGATTCGCCGTCAGTGCAGCCGAAACGCATCGGTAGCGCTGCCGATCATGGAGGATTTGATTCGAAGGAGTATCTGGCTGGAGTACTGCGTGAGGCTCACCATGAAGTGGTTGACTTTGGCGATAGCCGGCCGAAGCCGGATGATGACTATCCGGACTTTGTCGTGCCCTTGGCCCGTGCGGTCGCTCGCGGCGAGCTGGACCGCGGCGTGGCCATCTGCGTTGGTGCGTCGGCGCGTGTATTGCCGCCAACAAGGTGCCAGGTGTGCGGGCCTGCTTGATCCATGAGGGTTTAGCAGCGCGCCAGGGGGTCGAGAATGACGGGATGAATATGATCTGCGTGGGCAGCCGCGTGGTCGCGAATACGTTCGCTTGGGAGTTGGTCAGAGTATTTCTCGAGGCGCGATTCAGCGGCGCCGAGTGCCACCGGCGGCGTGTGGCTAAAGTCGCAAGCCTGGAAAGTCGGGACTTAGAATGAGGAGCGCGTCGTGAAAATAAGTCCGCTTGCTGGAAAGCCGGCCGAAGCGTCGATGCTGGGTCAATTGTACCCAGACTCGTCTCAGCCTACTATACGGAGAGGTGCCTGACCCATCCGTGCCGGAACAACGGGTTGCCTTCGGCACCTCGGGACATCGCGGGTCCTCATTCGACGACGCGTTCAATGAATGGCATATCCTCGCCATCAGTCCGGCCATTTGCGTAGATGTCTGGATCAACACATCACGCCGGCCTTGGGAGGCTTGCGGGACAAGCGGCATAAAGGTGCTCGTCAATGGGGGCATTAATCTATCCGAGTTAAATGGCTGGTGGCAGAAGTCTACGCGCCTGAAATCGGATGAGCGTTGGGGGATGGCCGGGAGCATGGTTACGATCCCGCTTGGGGCGCCGTCGAAGCCGACGCGCTCTACAGCCTGTTCGAGCGAGAGGTGATCCCGGATTTTATACCTGTGACGAGAGCGGCAGTCCCACCGCGTGGATCAAGCGGGTGCGGGAAAGCATGGCGCGATTGACGCCCCTCTTCTCGGCAAGCCGCGCGGATATTCGGAGCAACACTATCTCACGGCCGCAGCCGCTTACCGCGGGCGCGCGGCAAACAAAGGCGTGGTGAGCAGGCAAGTAGTCGATTGGCAACATGCGGTGGATCAGAAATGGAGTTCGGCGCGCTTCGGAGACTTGCGGGTCGAAACCAGCGCGGACCACCACGTGTTTGAAGTCGAAATCTTTTTGAACGATCTCGGCCAGAATGCGGGGCGGGTTTGAACTTTATGCGGACGGAATCAACGGAGGCGATCCCGTACGCGTGGAAATGAAGTGCGCCCGACGGCTACCTGACGCATTCCGCCGCTTCGTCTATCACGCAACGGTATCCACTGCACGTCGAGCGGAGACTACGCGGCGTGAGTAATACATCAACGCCCAGCAGCGGCGGTTCCCTTGGAATTTGCTCGAATCCCAGGGCAACGATGAGCAAAACGCCGCAACAGGAGGGCCAGTCGCTTTTGACGCCGTTTTGACGATGCTTCTCCTACAGTGAAAGTATGAAGCCGACGCAACAGCTCCACGATCTCGGCCAGAGCCTCTGGCTTGACAACATCACGCGAGGGCTCCTGACCAGTGGAACACTGCGCCACTACATCGACGATTTCTCGATCACGGGGCTTACTTCGAATCCCTCGATCTTCGACCTCGCGATCAAGAACTCGAACTTCTACGACGATGCCATCCGCCAGAAGAGGAAGGAAGGCAAATCGGGCGAAACCCTATTCTTCGAGCTTGCGATCGAGGATCTGAGACACGCCGCCGATCTCTTGCGGCCGGATTACGACGCAACCTCTTGCATGGATGGCTGGGTGTCTTTAGAGGTATCTCCGTCGCTGGCGTACGATGCAGCCAGCACGGTCAAAGAGGCTGTTCAACTTCACGCTCGAGCGCAACGGTCTAATCTCTTTATCAAGATTCCCGGGACCAAGGAAGGGCAAGCTGCCATCGAGGAAGCCATCTTTCGAGGAGTGCCGGTGAACGTCACGCTCCTATTCTCAGCCGGGCACTATATCGCGGCAGCGGAAGCATACCTGCGGGGGATCGAGCGCCGGATCGCCGCGGGACTCGATCCGAGTGTGCATTCTGTGGCATCGATGTTCATCAGCCGTTGGGATAAAGCCGTGATGGGGAAAGTCCCGAAGGAACTTCAGGATCTTCTAGGTATCGCGATCGCAAAGCGTACCTATAAGGCATACCGCGATCTGCTCGCTTCGCCGCGCTGGCGAAAAGCTGCCAGTGCCGGTGCTCCATCGCAGCGCCTGCTTTGGGCGAGCACCGGCACCAAAGACCCCAAGGCCTCCGATATCCTTTACATCAAGGCGCTCGCTGCACCGGACACCATCAATACGATTCCTGAGAAGACGCTGCTTGCGTTCGCCGATCACGGCGCGCTGGGTGAGGTCCTGCCCGAGGACAGCGGCGATGCCGAGAGTGTAATCGCCGCCTTTGCTAAGGCCGGTATCGACGATGAACAACTCGCCGCCGATCTGCAGCGTGAAGGAGCCGAATCGTTCGTCGTGTCCTGGAAGGATTTGCTCAACCGCATCGGCTCGAAGAGCGCCACGCTCAAAGCTGCCGGTTGAGATCCACCATGACGATTCCGCGACCGCCGCATACCATCGTTCCACTCCGCCAGCGGCCGGCCTGGAACGCGCTGAAGGAGCATTATGCCAAGATCCGCAGTCTGCATCTTCGGCAGCTCTTCACGGAGGATTCACAGCGCGGCGAACGTTTCACCCTGGAGGTCATGGGTCTCTATTTCGACTACTCGAAGAATCGAATCACCAGCGAGACGACAAGACTGCTCCTTGAACTCGCGGAGCAGTCCGGCCTGCGCCAGCACATCGACGCCATGTTCGCAGGCGATAAGATCAACGTCACCGAGCGGCGCCTGGTTCTGCATGTCGGGTTGCGCGCTCCAAAGGGCGAGCAACTCTTCGCCGACGGCGTGGATGTTGTTTCCGAGGTTCACGCCGTACTCGACAAGATGGCTGCATTTGCGGATCGCGTCCGAAGCGGCGAATGGAAGGGGCATACCGGCAAGCGCATCCGAAATGTAGTCAACATTGGCATCGGCGGTTCAGATCTCGGACCAGTGATGGCATACGAGGCACTGAAGTACTACAGCCAGCGCGACATGACCTTCCGTTTCGTCTCTAATGTGGATGGCACGGATTTCGTCGAGGCGACGCGCGGCCTACAGGCCGAGGAGACACTGTTCATCGTCAGCTCCAAGACCTTCACGACGCTCGAAACGATGACCAATGCCCACACCGCTCGTAAGTGGGTGCTCAAAGCATTGAGGGATGAGAAGGCGGTTGTACGGCACTTTGTTGCGATCTCGACCAACACCTCGAAGGTCGAGGACTTCGGCATTGACCTCGCCAACATGTTTGGTTTTTGGGACTGGGTCGGCGGGCGCTACTCGATGGACTCGGCGATCGGCCTGTCCACGATGATCGCGATCGGTCCCGAGCATTTTCGCGAGATGCTCGCCGGCTTCCACGCGATGGATGAGCACTTCCGCACGGCGCCGTTCGAACGCAATCTTCCAGTGCTGATGGGATTACTTGCGGTTTGGTACAACGATTTCTTTGACGCGCAAACGGTGGCAGTGCTGCCGTACGAGCAATACCTGAAGCGCTTCCCGGCCTACCTCCAGCAGTTGACCATGGAGAGCAATGGAAAGCACGTGACGCTGCAGGGCGCGCAGGTCGACTATCAGACGGGACCGATCTACTGGGGCGAGCCGGGCACCAATGGCCAGCACTCTTTCTATCAGCTTATCCACCAGGGGACGAAAGTCATCCCGTGCGACTTCATCGGTTTCATTCACGCCCTCAATCCGCTCGGCAACCACCACGATTTGCTGCTGGCAAACGTGTTTGCGCAAGCGGAGGCGCTCGCGTTCGGCCGGACACCTGAAGCGGTTAGAGCTGAAGGCACACCGGAGTGGCTCGTGCCACACCGCACGTTCGAGGGTAATAGACCGTCGACCACGATTCTGGCCGAGCGGCTGACACCAGAGACCCTGGGCAAATTGATTGCGCTCTACGAGCACAGCGTCTTTACACAGGGTACGATCTGGCAGATCGATTCATTCGATCAGTGGGGCGTCGAGCTCGGCAAGGCCCTGGCCGAGCGCATTATTCCAGAGCTTGTGAGCGATAGTGCCTCACCACTCAATCACGACAGCTCGACCAACGCTCTCATTCGGCATTACCGCAGTTTCAAGCGAGGCACAGCATAAATGAAAACGACGATCGAATGGATGCGACCTCTCTGCCAACGGTGTCCCGCGCTCGAAGAGACCGTTGTCTAGGATGCTTCGACCTGCTTAGTACATGCTCGGTGGGGAAGCGTCTTGAAAAGGAGGAACCGACAAGTGCAAATTGGAATGATCGGCCTGGGGAGGATGGGCGCCAACATGGTCCGTCGCCTACTACGCGGTGGCCATCAATGTGTTGTCTTCAACCGGAACCAGGAGAGAGTGACGGAATTGGCGAAGGAAGGTGCGACTGGAACCACGTCGCTCGAAGAGTTCGCGGCCAAACTGAAGCCTCCACGCGCGATTTGGTTGATGGTGCCCGCAGCGGCCGTCGATGACACCCTGCACGGCCTCTGCGCCCAAATGCAGAAGGACGACATCATTGCGGATGGAGGCAATTCTTACTACATCGACGACATCCGCCGCGCCGAGGAGCTCAAGCCCAGAGGCATTCACTACCTCGACGTCGGGACAAGCGGTGGCGTGTGGGGTCTCGATCGTGGTTACTGCCTGATGATTGGTGGTGAGGCCGAATCTGTCAGGCGCCTGGATCCGGTCTTCAAGACGCTTGCGCCGGGACGCGGCGATATTTCGCGCACGCCGGGGCGCGAAAGGTCTGCCAGCACGGCTGAGGAAGGCTACCTGTATTGCGGGCTTCCCGGCGCGGGCCATTTCGTCAAGATGGTTCACAACGGCATCGAATACGGCCTCATGGAGGCGTATGCCGAAGGCCTGAACATTCTGCGGCGCGCCAACGTTGGCAAACAGGGCCGGACCGTCGATGCCGAGACGACGCCCCTGCGCAATCCGGAACATTTTCAATACGACTTCAATCTGGCTGACGTCTCTGAAGTCTGGCGTCGAGGCAGTGTGATCGCCTCATGGTTGCTGGACCTGACCGCAACCGCACTATTCGGGCAGCAAGATCTCTCCAAGTTTTCCGGCCGCGTGTCCGATTCCGGGGAAGGCCGGTGGACCATTACTGCTGCTATCGACGAAGGTGCTCCGGCCCCGGTTTTGAGCGCCGCGCTCTACCAGCGGTTCACGTCAAGAGGGGACGAAGATTTCGGAAACAAGTTACTCTCCGCGATGCGACTCGAGTTCGGCGGTCATGTTGAGAAGAAGTCATGAGAGCGCCCTCCAAGAGAGCCAATTCGATTCTCGTGATCGATATTGGGGGGACACACGCAAGGTGCTGTCAACGAGACAGCGCGAGGAGCGCGAGATTCCCTCAGGCTCCAACATGACCGCCCGTAAAATGGTGCGGGATGTGAAGCGCGTCACCAGAGATTGGGAGTATGGCCTCGTCTCGATCGGCTATCCAGGGCCAGTAATCCATGGACGCCCCCTCCACGAGCCACACAACCTGGGCGGCGGCTGGGTCGGATTTAACTTCGGCAAGGCATTCGGGTGCCCAGTTAAGGTTATCAATGACGCTGCCATGCAGGCGCTCGGAAGCTACGAAGGCGGCCGCATGCTCTTTTTGGGCCTCGGCGCGGGGCTCGGGTCCGCAATGATCGTCGACGGAATACTTGAGCCGATGGAGCTGGCGCATCTTCCT
>DATLVQ010000152.1:0-3326 GCA_035577325.1 Bryobacteraceae bacterium
AGCTTCTGTTACGAACGTTGAGCACCCAGGAGCTTGAGGAACGGCTGTTCGAAGTCGTTACACACCTCGTGCGCGGTGCCTCGCTCCTGCAGGGCAATGCCGAGCGGATTCGCTTCGCCGAATTAACTTTAGCGGCTGCGCGTAAGGCAAAGGCTTCATCGGCTTATGAGCCCGCCCTGAGTTACGTAATCGCAGGAATGGAATGTCTACCGCCAAATGCATGGCAAGACCACTACGACCTGGCATTCGCCTATCGCCTGGAGAAGGGGGAGCTTGAATATCTTTTGGCGGACTGGGATACCGCCATCTCCACGTTCGACGAGGCGCTGGCGCACGCGTCCGCACTACTCGATCGCTGCCGCGTTAACCAGTTCAAGGTGATGTTATATCGAGCCAAGAACGAGCTGCGCACTTCGCTAGACCTCGGCCTTAAGGCGCTGGCTGAATTGGGTATCCCTTTGGCGGAGCCTGACGAGGATGAAATCGAGCGCTCGTTGCAGCGCTTTTACCGTATGACTGCGGTCGACGACGAGGCACTGCTAAACCTGCCGGAACTCGACGATCCGCCCAAGCTGGCGGCGATGCTGCTGATGCGGGAGGCCATGAATGGCGCGTTCTTCGTTGGGTCCAACCTGCTCTTTACCATCAGCATGAAGATGGTAGAGATCACCATTGAATATGGAAATAGCCCGCACGCGGCCGTTGCCTACATCTATCAAGCCGCCTTCATGTTGACGGGCCGCAAGCGGGACTTCCCAAACGCGCATCGCTTTGGGCAGCTGGCATGGCGGCTCAACGAGGAGCGCTACCATGTTAAGCCCTACGAAGCCATTATCCTTGACTGTCTAGGCGGGTTCATCTCGCACCACACCCAGAATATTCCTACCGCGCTAACTCAGCTGGAGCGCGGATATTACGTCGCGCTCGAGAACGGCATGTATACCTGGGTGGGGTACTGCGCCATCAACTCCCTCTATCTGAGCTTTTGGGGCCCCTATTCTCTTGAAGAAATTCGAGCGCGGATCGAAGCGAATCTGCCTTGGTTGACGCGCTTTGACCCGAACATGGCGAGCTACTTCCGCATATTCCGCTCTGCAATGGCCCAACTGCTGGAGACACGGAGCAATCGGTGCGACCTAGCGCACCAGGCATGGCCTGAATGCGCATCAGTATTGGAGGGGTTCCGACGAAACGAAGATCAGATTGGATTGCTCGTTCACGCAACCAACCAGCTTTCAATTGCTAACTGGTTTGGGGACATCGCCTCGGCCGCCGCCAAAGCAGCCGAGGCCGAAACCTACGCACTGGCCGGCACGGGCATGTTTCTCGAAGTGGCTTTTCATTTTCACGCCTCCGTTGCCTACGCCGCGGCCGCCACTGACGCCAATCTTGCGACCCGCAAGAGCCATCTGGAGAAGATCCGTGAGTGCCTTGCCCGCTTTGAACAATGGGCCCGCGCCGCCCCGACTACCTATTCGCACATGCATCTTTTGATTGCCGCGGAAGTCGCACGCCTTGAATATAACATCGCGGAGGCCATGGATCTGTACGACCGGGCGATCGCCGAGGCCGACGCTCACCATTTCCTGCAAAACGCGGCTCTTGCGACCGAACTCGCGGCGCGCTTCTATTTCGGTCTCGGCCGGCCCGAGTTCGCGTTCCTATATCTGCGAAGGGCACATGCTAAGTACCTGCGCTGGGGCGCTCACGGCAAGGCGGTTGATCTCGTCCGTGAATACCCCGGCCTCATGGCTTCTCCGTCGTTAGAACAGGACGGACCTTTCCGTGATCTGGATTTCTCGGCGGTGATCCGAGCTTCACAGGCGATTTCCGAAGAGCTACATCTGGCGCAGCTTCTGAAGAAGCTACTTACGATTGCCATCCAACACGCGGGCGCTCAACACGGATACCTGTTGCTGGAGCAGGACGGCGGCCTTCGGATCGAAGCACAGAGCCACATTGGCGCGCCAGAAGTGGCGGTTTTCAGCGGAACGCCCGTCGAGAGCAGCGACGACCTGTCGCTTGCCGTTGTCAATTATGTCCGTCGAACTCACGAACCGCTTCTGATCTCCAATGCAGGCGATGACCCCCGCTTTGCGACTGATGCCTACATCGAGCGATTCCGCCCGAAGTCTCTCTTGTGCATGCCGATACTCCATCGGGGCCAGTTCTCCGGGTTGCTCTATCTGCAGAATGATCTGACAGCCGGCGCATTCCCCGCCTCGTGCATCGAGGTGCTGCGAGTGCTGTTGGCCCAGGCCGCAATATCCCTGGAGAACGCGCGCATGTACGAAGACATGCAGCAAGAGATCCGCGAACGCGAGCGCGCAGAGCTCTCGCTACAGCAATCATATGCAAGTCTCGAGGATCGCGTCAGCGAGCGCACTAAAGCGTTGACTGACGCCAATTTGCGACTGCAACGCGAAGTGACGGAGCGAATTCAGGCCGAGCAGGCGCTCGAGCATCGTCTTACGGTGGAAGATGCCATTGCGATCACGTCCACCCAGTTCATTAACCTGCGACCGCAGGACTTTGGCTCCGCCATCACGCAAGCCCTTAGTACGATTGGGGGCTTCGTCCGAGCCGATCGCAGCTATCTAGGGATCTTTCGCAACAGTGCGACTCCACTGCTGTACCTGGAGGAGCGAGGTGTGAATCCAGGCGCGACATCACACGCGTGGCCCCTGGTTACCGCCCACAGCGATGAGTGGGTGTTTATGCACCTGCGTGAGCACGGCCTGCTGGTCGTGCCGGCGCTCGATGACCTTCCCATTGAGGCCGCTGAGCTTCGCAGTCAACTCGAGTGCACTGGCGTGCGGTCGTCGATCTTCCTTTCAGTAGCCGATGGCACCGAACCGTTGGGGTTTCTCGGATTCGAGAATCTCGGGCAGACCCGCGACTGGGCTGCCGAGGACGTTAAAGTCTTGCGCATGTTTGCAGATATTGTGGCCAATGCCCTAGTACGCCAACGCAGTGAAGAGCTGCTGCAGAATGCGAAGGAGGCGGCGGAGGCGGCCAACCAAGCCAAGAGTGGCTTCCTTGCTAACATGAGTCACGAATTACGCACGCCGCTTAACGCCATTCTGGGATACGCCCAAGTCTTACAGCGGGATACTCGTCTAGAAGAGGATCAGCGCCGTCAGGTTGGCGTCATCGAAAACAGTGGGGAGCACCTGCTCGCATTGATTAATGACGTGCTAGACCTGGCCAAAATTGAGTCCGGGAGACACGAGGTCAGCCCCGCCGAATTCCGCTTGCCGCAGTTTCTTGTGGACTTGGCCAACATTGCGCGTGTGCGTGCGGAGCAGGCGGGCCTCACATTCCAA
>DATLVQ010000153.1:0-3163 GCA_035577325.1 Bryobacteraceae bacterium
CCGGTGCAGTGCCACTCGTCCCCGCCCGCGTCGATCTGCACTTCGTAGCCGTTGTGAACGGCGTACCACGGGTCTTTGGGTTTTTCAGGGAGGCGAATGTAGACGCCTGAATTGGCGTTGGGCGACGCCGTCTTGAATACCACGCGGATGGTGGTGTTGGCGAACTGGCGGCCCGTGTACCACAACAGGCCCATCCCCCCTTCCGTCTTGAGCATGCCGTTCTCGACGACGAACCGGCCCGGCCCCACCATCGACCATCCATCGAGCGACTTGCCGTCGAAAAGCTGCTTCCAACCGGCCGCCTGCGAAACTCCGGCCAGCATGAGAATTGCAATCGCTGCTCTCATAGAGCATTCATCATAACGTGGCGCGGGCGAGCCGCCCCGCACGAGCCCCTCAATGTCTTAGTCTGAAAGAGACCATGGCGAAGAAACTCAAGTCGAAGAATGGAATCGTCCCGCTCGAAGTCGTGCAACAGAAGATCTTTACGCTGCGTGGGCGCCGCGTGATGCTCGATCGTGATCTGGCCGATTTATTCGGCGTGGAAACTCGCGTCCTCAACCAGGCCGTGAAGCGCAACGGCGATCGCTTTCCTGAGGATTTCATGTTTCAGCTCAGCATGGAGGAGGCGCAGGCAGTCTATTCTTCAAGATCACAAACTGTGACCTTGAAACGCGGACGGAATATTAAGTACCGGCCGTACGTTTTCACCGAGCACGGAGCCGTAATGCTTGCCAACGTGCTCCAAAGCCGCGCGGCGGTTCGTGCGAGCATTCAGGTAGTGCGCGCGTTTGTGCATTTGCGGCAAATACTCGCGACCCATCAGGACCTGGCTCGGAAGATTGAAGCTCTCGAAGGCAAAGTAGGTAAGCACGACACGGATCTCGACGCCATCCTCGAAGTGTTGCAGGATCTGTTGGAACCGCCACCCCCTACCAAGCGGCCCATGGGGTTCGTAACACCCGCCAAGAAATCGTAGCGCAGAGCCACGCCCGGTCTTTGGCGGGATCTGCGGCCTTTCAATCGCAGTGCACATTCCTTACTCAATCGGCACTTCGGCAAACGCCACTTTCCGCCGGAAGCCATTCGTCTTGAACGCCCCGTAGATCACGCCGGCCAGCACCCAAATCGCCCCTGCAACCAGCACCGGCGGCCGCAGGCTGGCCCAGATGCCGAAGCAGATCAGAAATCCTGTCGCCGGAAGCGCGCAGTCCAGCCAGCGGCGCGGCGTTTCGTGAAAACAGGCGCGCACGAACGCCGCCGCGTTTACCCCCATGAAAGCGATGAACGCGCCGAAGTTCAGCAGTTCCGCGCCCAACTGGTAGCTGACGGCGAATCCTCCCAGCATGACGATCGCGCCGGTGAACAGAACGTTGTTGCGGGGAATCGCGCGCCTCGCGTCGATCGCGCCAAAAAACCGCTTCGGGATGACATCGTCGCGCCCCATCCCGTAAAGCAGGCGCACCGCCGAAAGCTGCGCCGCCATGCCCGCGCCCAGCGATGCCACCAGCAGCGTAAAATTCACCACCTGGAACATTACCGGCCCTCCCGCGCGCCCCGCCACGTAAGAGAACGCCGTGTCCACGTCCGGATAATGGCGAAAATCGGGCCATACGAGCTGCCCGGCATAAACCTCCAGGATCGAGAGCACGCCCATGATGAAACAGGTCAGCACGGTCGCGAGCAGAACGTTGCGCCGCGGATTGTGCGCCTCTTCCGAGAGCGTCGACACACCATCGAAGCCCACGAACGTCAGCACCGCGATGGAAGTGCCGGTGGCAATGGCGCCAAACGAAAACGTCTCCGGATCGTAAAACGGCTGCGTGAAGTACGAAGGCTGAAGCGCGGGTAAATACGCTACGTAACGCGCCGCCGCCACAAAAAAAGCCACAATCACCGCGCCCATCGCAATGACGAGCGCCTGCGTGGTGCGCGCGCTGGCGCGAATGCCCAGCAGGTTAAAAGCGGTAAACAGCAGCACGAAGAAAATCAGCCAGATCTGAAAAGCAATTTGCGGCGTCACGTTCACCGCCGCCTTGGCGCACCAGATCGCCGAGATGATGGGGTTGAACAAATAGCTGAGCATGGTGCTCCAGCCAGTGATGAAACCCACGCTCGGGTTGATCTCGCGGCTGACGTACGTGTAAACCGAGCCGGAACTTGGATACGCGCGCGCCATTCGGCCGTAGCTGAGCGCGGTGAGCAGCATGGCGCCCATCCCCGCGGCGAGCGTCGTCACCATGTGCCCCAGCGCTACTTGGCTCACTACGCCGAACAGCGGCATGGGAGCCACCGGCTGGATCATGATGATGCCGTAAAAAACCAGCGCCCATAATCCCAGCTCGCGGCGCAGAAGCGTCCCGTGTTCGTTTGGCTCGCCGCTCGACATGAGATCCCCGATTGTGACACAACAGAAGAAGCCCTCTCATGCGCAACCGCCTGCGGAGACTTCGCGCGGCCCTGCGGCGCCGGGTCCGCTACCGGATCACGCGCGGCGGCTTGCTATTTACGCTAGCGGTCCTGCTGGTGGCTGCTGCCGCCGGGATGTCCACCAATAATCTGATGTATCTGATCCTCGCGACCATGATCTCAACCATGCTGGTCTCGGGATTCATCAGCCGCTTGTGCTTGGCCGGTCTGGAGCTCGATCTCATACTGCCCGAGCACATCTCCGCCGGCCGCCCGTCGCGTGCGAAACTTTTCGTCCGCAATCTCAAAACCTGGATGCCTTCATTTTCTATTCAGGTCACTGGCGTGCCGGAGCGCGCACTGGCTGCGCTCGGACGCGCGGCCGAGCCATCCGCCATTCTCACCATGCCGGTCTATTTTCCCGTGATTCCCGGCGGCGCACTGCTGGAGGAGAGCGTGGACGTGAAGTTCGACCGGCGCGGCGCGCAACGCCAGAACAGCTTCGTGTTCACCACGCGATTTCCGTTCGGCTTTCTCGACAAGATTGCGCGCGTCACGCTGCCGCGCGAGGTCCTGGTGTATCCATCAATCGAGCCGCAGGCGGGTTTTGCGGAGCTGCTGTCGGCGATTGTCGGCGAGATCGAAACCCACATGGTGGGCCTGGGCCGCGATTTCTACCGCATCCGCCCGTATGAAGCCTACGAGAGCGCGCGCCATCTCGATTGGAAAGCCTCGGCGCACACCGGCGACTTGC
>DATLVQ010000154.1:0-3011 GCA_035577325.1 Bryobacteraceae bacterium
CGGCGCGCTCACCCCGCGTCCGCGCGGACCATCCTGCTCTGAGCCCCGGCGCCTGCGTAAGATCGTGATGCCCATTTCTCAGCTCCTTTTTTTCTGTTCGGCCAAAAAATCTTTCAGCCGGTCAAGCACCTGTTTGGCGGTGAATCCTTCGGCGCCGGCGCGCGCTATCGAATCGCTGACGATACCGTCCAGCTTGCGGCGCCGCTCTGCATCGTCCGGTTCCACGCGCTGCGCGGCGATAAACGTGCCCGATCCCTGATGGGTGTCCAGGAAGCCGCGGATTTCGAGCTCGCGGTATGCGCGGATGACGGTGTTCGGATTGATGGAAAGGTCCACCGCAAGCTGCCGCACCGTCGGCAGCTGATCGCCGGTCTCGAGGCGGCCAGACGCCATTGCGGCGAGCACTTGATCCATGATCTGGCGGTAGACGGGCACGCCCGAGTGGAGATCGAGCTGAAACGGGAGGCCGGCCTGGTCCGTTCTAGTCATCTAGAGTATGATTGTACTATATTACTAGAACATGTCAAGGTTTTTAAAGAAAGACCCGGGTTAAAACTTTTCCGGCCGCCGCCGATGAAGGGAATCAGGCGAAAACAAATGGCTAGATCGATCTCCCCGGTCCTGGATGGGCCGCAAGCATGCGGGAATACCGCATCTTCGCGCGGGTCTACACAGAATGACGCCGCTCCAACGAGGCCGGCGGCGACGAGCTTGCCCGCAGGGTTGGCGGAGCAGGAACAGGCTCTCATCTCTGAACCGGCGGCCACCGACCGGCACGTGAGCGCCCACGAACAGGCGCATCTGGCGGCGGCCGGGCCTTACGCAACCATCGGGGCGTCCTACACCATCGCTACCGGGCCGGATGGCAAACAGTACGCGGTGGGCGGTGAAGCCAGCCTGGATACCCCGGCCGTTTGGGGCGATCCTGAAGCGACCATCCAAAAGGCTCGCGTCATTGAGGCGGTGGCCAATGCGCCTTCAGATCCATCGTCGCAGGACCGGGCGGTCGCGGCCGCGGCCATCGCCATGGAGCAGGTGGCCGGGTTGGACCTGTCGAAATCGCAGCAAGCCGCGGATCTATCGCTCGTGACGTCGGCCTACGGCCAGAAGAGCGACGGCGAAGCTACTCAGCATCTATTGTCAATGACTGCATAGTTCGACGACAGCCGCCACGTTACAATTAGCGCATTGAGTCCTGACGTCGACCTGCTCACTCCGCTCAAACGCCACTGGGGCTACGAGGGATTCCGCCCGCTGCAGGAACGCATCGTCCGTAGCGTGCTGGGCGGCCGCGATATTGCGGTCGTTATGCCCACCGGCGGAGGAAAATCGCTGTGCTATCAATTGCCGGCGCTGATTCTGGGCCGCACGGCTGTTGTGGTGTCGCCGCTGATTTCGCTGATGCAGGATCAGGCGGCACAGCTCGATCAGATGGGAATTCCGGCGGCGGTGCTGAACAGCTCGCTAGCCCCTCACGAGCAGGGGCAGGTGATCCGGCGCGCCGTGGCGGGCGAATACCGCCTGTTGTACTTATCGCCCGAGCGGCTGGCGCGCGAGGACACCGTTGCGTGGCTCGCGCGAACGCCCATTGCATTTTTCGCCATCGACGAAGCGCATTGCATCTCCGAATGGGGTCACGAGTTCCGTCCGGAGTACCGGCAGCTTAGCTCACTGCGGGAAAATTTTCCTGACCAGCCCATCGCCGCGTTCACCGCCAGCGCGACGCGCCGCGTGCGCCACGACATTCTGCAGCAGCTGCGCCTGCGCGAACCGGATAAGTACATCGCCAGCTTTCACCGGCCGAACCTGCGGTATCTGGTCCGGCAGTGCGACGCCAAAACGCAAACCCGCCTGCTGGTCTCGGCTTTGCGCGAGAATGAAGGCGCGAACGTGATCGTCTACGCGCCTACAATCGCCAAAGTGGAGGCGACGGTGGCGTTCCTGGGGCAGCAGGGTATCGGGGCAGTGGGGTATCACGGCAAAATGGACACGCCCGAACGCCAGCGCAATCAGGAGCGCTGGATGGCGGATGAGATCCCGGTGCTCGTGGGCACGCTGGCCTTCGGATTGGGGATCAATAAACCATCGGTGCGCGCCGTGATTCATCTGGCGCTGCCGAAATCCATCGAGCAGTTTTACCAGGAAGCGGGGCGCGCGGGCCGGGACGGCCTGCCCGCCGACTGCGCCCTGCTGTGGCAGACGCGCGACGTTGGACTGCTCGCATACTTCATCGAAAATTTGAAGGACGCCGACGAAAAAGAGCGCGCCTGGCAGCGCTACCACGCGGTCCGGCGCTTCGCCGAGGCCACGATATGCCGCCATCTGCAGATCTGCACGCATTTTGGCGAGACTCCCAAGTGGCAAACCTGCGGTATGTGCGATATCTGCGCGGCAGTGCCCGAATGGATGGATCTGGCGCGCGAGGCCGAAACGGCGCCGGCGACGCGGAAACGCGGACGGGCCGTGGTGCTGCAATCGGGCACGAGGGCACAAGCTCCTGTAGATTCCGGTTTAATGGACCACATGCGCGAATGGCGCCGGACAGTGGCCAAACGCAATGCAATGCCGGCCTACGTCATCATGCACGACAGCACGCTCGAAGAGATCTGCCGCAGGCGGCCGTCGAACGTCAATGATCTGCTGGGAGTATCGGGCATCGGCATCCGCAAAGCCGAGCTCTATGGGCAGGATATTTTCTCGGCGCTTGAGGCTTACGAGCGGGCTGCTTCTAGAGGGAGTGGGCGGTGAACGTCCTAATTACGTGCGTCGTGCGAAAACACGCTCCGCATTTTTCAGCGAGCCGTTAGCGCCGGACTGCCCGGGTTGGGGAGACTTGCGGGCCTCGGAACAAGGGCCGCACGTTTCCACGAAAGGCGCGGACCCTGCGCTACCGATACACAGTCACGCCGGCAACATTTATGCGAGAACTTCAACGAAGCCGTCACCGAAGAACGCGGCTTCTTCGGTATCCCTCCACGATGTGCGGCACACCGTAGGAATCGCAGTAGATC
>DATLVQ010000155.1:0-8524 GCA_035577325.1 Bryobacteraceae bacterium
CAGAAACAAGCACGCTTATCCCGTGCACCGGCAAAATAACGCGGGCGGAATTGGCGCAAGTACCAACGCCGCCGGCAACTACAACCCATGTCCCGATCCCTCACCTTGCAGTCGTGGAGGGTCTGGTCGAGACCCTGAGCCGCCGCCACATCGGCGTCGTAGGTGAGGAGTTCGCAGTGTCAAAAGACGGTATGGAAATGTTCGGTGTGATCGATCTCGAGACGAGCTTCGATGGATGCCGATTCGCCATCGGAATCCGGAATGCTAATAACAAACGCTTCCGTTTGTCCTGCACCGTCGGTCTGCGCGTATTCGTGTGTCACAACCTCGCCTTTCAGGGAGACTATAGCCCCGTCTTCGCGAAACACTCGAAGAACTTCTCGCTCGAAGACAGCCTATCGGTTGGCGTGGATCGGATGCAGCGTAACTTCGAGCCGATGCGGCGGCAGGTGGAAAGCTGGCGAGCCCAACAACTGTCCACAGCGGCGGCAAAGCTGACGATCTACCGGGCATTCATTGAGGGGGATCTGGAGATCCCGAAACACCTGGCACGGAGAGTTCACGAAATCTATTTCACTCCGCAGCATCAGGAGTTTGAATCCAGAACCATGTGGAGCCTGTCGAACGCGTTCACATCGGCGTTTAAGGAACTCGATCCCATTCCACAATTCCGGGCGACGGCGAAGTTGGGCAGGTTTCTTGAAGGGGCGAGCGCAATCTGATCACGGCAGCACCACAGCCCAATCGAGTTGGCGGGAACGGACTCATACCCCGGGTCCGTTCCTACGAACCTATCCTTCGTCACAGTTTATGCGACTTGCGATACAGAGTTTCATAACCCGTGAGAAAGGGATACCGACAGGAACCAGCCAGCGCGATCACTTTTCCGGGTCGGGCTTCTGCAGGTAATTGACGTGTCCGCCACTTCACAAGACTAATGTTGAGCGTTGCGTGCATGCCACTCCGTTATCAGTACTTGCGGCCGAAATGGGGCGCTGGTCACCTAGACTTAGACTAGACCTTCATGCCCTCAGTTTGGAGGTCAACGATTACCACATCTATCGTGTCGCCCTGTGGCCATTCGGTTTGGAAGAACGGCGTGAAAAGTACTTCCCTCTCCAAGAGTGCTTCGAACGCCAACGATTCCACCCTGCGCTTCGACTAGTCGCTTCGTGACCGCCAATCCGAGGCCGGAGCCCTGACAAGGGGCTTTCCGCGTCACGTCGAGCTGTCGAAAATCGGAAAAGAGAACCGGGATATCGGCAGGGGCAATGCCCGGGCCCGTATCAGTGACCTCCAGCCGAAACTTCTCGTCGCCTTCGTCGACCACTCTGACAAGCACTGAACCGCCATCAGACGTAAACTTGATTGCGTTCGACAAGTAGTTGTACAGAACCTGTTTGAATCTGATCGGGTCAGTGAATAGGCGCGGTAGTCTGGAATCGATTTCCACGGCAACGGAAATGTTCTTCTCGTTCGCAGACGGCCGAAGCACATCTCTGACTTCCTTCAGAAGGATTTTCGGATCCACAGCTTCCGTGCTGAACTCCATTTTACCAGATGCCACTTTTTCTAGGTCGAGCAGATCGTTTACTAAGGCAAGCAAGTGCATGGAACTCGCCAGGACATCTCCAAGATACTCTCGCTGTTGTGGCGACAGCTCCCCAGTGGCGCCGTCGTACATGAGCTCAGAGAGTCCGATTATTCCGTTGAGGGGAGTGCGCAGCTCATGGGACATCTTCGCCAAGAACTGGCTCTTGATCGCAGTGGCTTCCTTAGCTTGCTGGAACGCTTGTTCCAACTCCCTATTCTTGGCCGCAAGCTGTGTCCCATATTTCTCAGCGGTCTGTTCTGCCGACTTACGCGCTGTAATGTCAACCATTGCAGCGCGAAATCCCGCCACATCGCCCGCCTGATTGAGAATCGGGCTGCGATGGAGTTCCACAGTGATCAGATCTCCGTCGCGCCGGACAAAACCCTGTTCGATGACCTCACTGGCAGCGATACCGGTCGATCCGAAGATAGTGCAATGCTGGCGACCCCTCCTGGATTGAGGATCCATTAACTCCCAAAAGTGTCTTGTTGAGAGCTCCCTATGCGAATAACCAAGCAGCGTAGTAGCCGCATGGTTGACCGCCGTAATAGCGGTATCTTTGTCAATCTCGACGTATCCGATCGGAGCCTCTTCGAACAACGATCGGAAGCGATGCTCGCTGTCGTACACCTCACGCGTCAGCTGGTAATGCTCAGCGGCGCGAACGACCGTGATCTTGAACGCCACAGAGTCCCAGGGCTTGGCAACATAGGCGTAGATCTGACCGTTGTTGACTGCCCGCACTAATGCTTCGATATCGGAGTAACCGGTTATCAACACACGAGTAGCACGAGACACCTCCTTCGCCTTCTTCAGAAATTCATCACCTGTCACACCGGGCATGCGCTGATCAGAAAGGATTACCGCTACTTCCTGTTGTTCGAGCAGGCGGAGGGCTGTTTCAGCGTCGTTCGCAGTGGACACCAAGAAGTCGTCCTCGAGCAGATCACGTATGGACGTGAGTATTTGTGGCTCATCATCCACCACTAGAACTCCCTTGCTACGATTATTCTCTGTCATGAGCTGGTTACTCCTTCAAGAGCCATTGGAAGTCTGATGATGAACTCCGTGCCCACGCCTTCTTCGCTGTGCACATTGATCGTGCCTTTGTGTGCCTGGACTATGCCATAGGAAATTGCCAATCCGAGCCCTGTGCCTTGCCCTACCGGTTTCGTTGTAAAAAAAGGCTCGAAAATACGATGCCGGATCGCTTCAGGGATGCCTTTGCCGTTGTCGCGTACCGAAATACAAAACATTTCATCCGCCTGCCTGGTGGTGATGACGATCTTGCCCTGCCCCTCGATGGCGTACAGCGCATTCGCAAGCAGGTTCATCAGAACTTGATTGAGTCCCCCCGGAGAACACGCAAGACTACCGATGGGCCCGTAGTATTTTTCGATCTGGATTCGACCCTTTATCTGGTGCTGCAAGAACAGAAGCACTGAATCGATGCTTTCATGAATATCAACTGTCTTAAACTCTCCCTCGTCCAGGCGGGAGAAGGTCCGCAGTTTGAGAACTAACTCTTTTACCCGTTCCAGGCCTTGACGCATGTCTCCCAGGCGGGCGCGAATCTTCTCTACTTTAGCGAGGGATGTTACCGACAGATGGCCATTCACTTGGCGTGCCACATCCTCAAATCTACCTTCCACTGTGAAGATGTTGTTTAAAACAAAAGCCAGTGGATTGTTAATCTCGTGAGCAATACCAGCCACTAACTGCCCGAGTGATGCCATTTTCTCGGAATGGATCAAGTGTGTCTGGGTCTCTTTCAGCTTGCGATTCGTCTCGGCCAGCTGTTCAGCAAGGGCCGCCCGAGTTTCGGCCGCCTCCTTTTCCGCTCTGGCGCGTACGGTTTCAAGCTCCTTGTTCTTGAGCTCCTCGACAATTTTCCGGTTCTCTTCTTGAAAGAATTTGCGCCGCAACAGTGCTCGGATTCGCGCCTTCAGAACAGCGAGGTCATTCGACTTCCCCACGAAGTCGTCTGCTCCGGCTTCCAATCCGCGGGTCATGTCTTCCTTGCCCTCACTGGCGGTCAGCATGAGAACCACAACGGAATTGTCCGTTGTGCGCCGCATCTCGACGATCCGGCGGCACACGTCGATGCCGCTCAGATCGGGCATCTCCAGGTCTACCAAGGCGCAATCAAAAGCCTCATTCGCCAGTCGTTCGATGCCCACCCTGCCACTCGTGGCCTGTTCGACCTGGTAGCCCTCGTTTCCCAGTTCCTCGGCCAGATACTGCAAGTACGTGGGGCTGTCATCGATCGCCAGAAGCCGGCTCCGCCGATAGCGCGAATCCGCCGAACTCAGAACCGATGTCTGCGAAAGCGACTTTCGCAAGAGCGCACGGATTCGCAGCAGAAGGAGTTCGGTGTCAACGGCTTTGGAGACATAGTCGTCGGCGCCACTTTCCAGGCCGTGAAGCTCGGCGCCGTGATTTTCCTCGACCGTCAACATCAAAATCGGTATGCCTCGAGTGTTGACGTTCATGCGAATGCGGCGGCAAAGTTCGTCGCCACGAATACCCGGCAGATGATAGTCGAGTACGATCAGATCCGGAACCGAGCGGCTGAGCGCGTCGAGGGAAGTCTCGGCGGAGGAGGTGGAGATCACCTCCCAACCTTCGGCTTCCAAAACGTACCGCATCTTGAGCGCCTGGGTTTCCGAATCCTCGACAACCATGATGCGGTAATGCGATCCCATCAGCAGGCTCCTTTCCTTGCCGATGCGAGTTGCAGGATCCTGGGAGCAATAGCCGGAAGCGGCAGGCTCTCGCAGACTGCGCCCAACTTGGCCCCCGCGCCCGGCATCCCATATACCACCGCGGTGGACTCGTGTTCGGCGATCGTATAGCAGCCGGCCTTGCGGAGTTCCAGCAGGCCCTGGGCGCCATCGTCGCCCATTCCGGTCAGGAGCACCCCAACAGATCGACACCCGGAACTGCGGGCCATCGATTGAAAAAGCACTGTTCCTGACGGACGCTGTGCGCACACCGGGTCACCAGCATCCACGCGCAAACATCCCGACTCCAGCCGCAAGTGTCGGTCGGCGGGCGCCAGGTAGACCCTTCCTGGGGCGGGGAGTTCTCCGTCCTTTGCAATCCGGACCGAAAATTGACAGACACTGTCAAGCCAGGAGACAAAGCCTTCCAGAAAAGAGGCGGTAATATGCTGCACGAGGAGAATAGGCAAAGGAAAACCCAACCCCAGACCGTTCAGAAGAGGAACTAACGCATTGGGACCGCCGGTAGAGGCGACAATCCCCAATATCTGAAAGTTCTCGGGATGCGCCGATAGAACAGTTTCGGCCGGCTTCGTATTCGTGGGGTTGAGCGCCGGACTACTTTTGCCATTTAGCCGCTGGCGCACTACTTTAACCTGACTCATGATGGCAAGTTGCGTGCACAGCCGATGCGCCAGGATCTCGTAGTCGGCATGCGTGGTCCCTACGGGCTTTTCCACCACGGCCAGAGCGCCCGCCAACAAGGCATTCATTGTGATCTTCAGGTCCTCGGATTCGACGCTGGCGGAAACCACAACAATCGGCGTTGGGTTTTCGGACATGATGCAGCGCGTGGCCTCGAAGCCATTCATGCCCGGCAGACGTATATCCATGGAGACCACATCCGGCGCCGACTCCGCAAAGACGCGTAGGGCTTCCTCCGCGCTATCCACTGCTGCCGCTACTTCCAGCCGCGGATCGCGGGCAATGATGTATTGTAGGAATTCTCGGATCACCTGCGAATCTTCAATAATCAAAACGCGGATTCTTTTCATAGAATCTGCTGGATGGCGTCCAACAACTCTTGCTGATCGAATTTCCGCTTGACGATGTAGGCGTCAGCGCCCAGAGCCAAGCCTCGCTCCTGCTCTTGACCACGTTCGAGCGAACTAACAATAATCACGGGAATCTGAGACAGACGTGGGTCTCTTTTGATCTCCGCGAGCAGCGCAAACCCGTCCATGCGCGGCATCTGAATATCGGCGATCACCAAGTCGACCGATTCGGTACGGAGCTGTTCCAAAGCTTCCAGCCCATCCACTGCGATCCGCACCTGGTAGCCGTGTGCTTCCAAAATGCTTCTTTCGAGGGTGCGGGTCGTGATCGAATCATCCACGACCAAGATCCTATGGACATGCTCTTTTGCAGCCGGTCTTGCCATCGCAAAGGCGAGCTTACCGTTGGAGTGCTCGAAGGCCTCGATAATTCCTGTGGGGTTCAAGACCAGGGCGACGGAACCGTCAGAGGTAAGAATGCCTCCTGTCACTTTCCCGCCGGATGGCAAGAATATGCCAAGGTCTTTGATTTGGGCATCTTGTTCCGCTAAGAAGGCGTCCACCGCCACGGCAACGCACTTTCTTGTGGAACGGAGGACCACAATCGGTAGAACTCCGCCTTCAACCTCCACCTGGGATTCGGCGAGATCCAGCGCTCTCGCGAGGCTCATCAAGGGAATCTGCCGTCCCTCAAGACTGACGACTGGTTTACCCTCGACCGTTTGCAGATCTTTTACCTTGACCCGATACAGCCGCTCAATGACGTGCGCGGGTAGGCAAAATGTCTGGCCCTGGCAAGTCACAAGCAACAGACGGTGCGTGGAAATGGAAAGAGGTACGGACAGAACAGCACAAGCACCTCCTCCGTTGGCTGGCTGAAAGCCGACCTCGCCTTGCAAGCGTTCCACCGCTTCGTGGACGACGGAAAGACCCATGCCCCGGCCCGCCAAATCCGTGACTACTTCCAATGTGGAAAAGCCAGGCTGGAAAACCAAGCGGGTCAGGTCGCCAGTCGATCGCGTGGCGGCCTCCGCCTCTGTGAGCAGTCCGCGCTCGATTGCCACGTTGGCCACTCGCGCGAGGTCGATACCACGACCGTCGTCTTCTACCTCGAGGCCCAGGCGGTTGCCCTGGGCTTGCATGCGGAGGCTCACATGACCCATCGGGCTCTTTCCTTTATGGGTACGCTGTTCGGGAGACTCAATTCCATGTGTGACCGCATTTCGAAGCAGGTGCATGAGCGGATCCTTGAGGGCCTGGAGCACCAACCGGTCGGCTTGCACTTCGAGGCCGGCTACCCGGAACTCGATGTCCTTGCCTTGATCCCGTGCCAGGTCGCGCACCATCTTGTGGAAGCCGTCGTAGACGCTTTCCGCCGGGACTATCCGGGCCTGCTTGACCTCCTGCTGGAGTTCGCCGCATAGTTGCCGCAAAGACCACGAGCTACGCTGGTGGTGAAGCCGGGTAGACCTGGTTCGGCGGAAGAGAGAGTGCACCTGGTGGTCTACAAAATCCAGGTAGCTCGCTAACCGATTGAAATCCGGCTCGGTGGTGAGGCGCCGCAATGCTGCGGATGAAATCCTGCGGACGCGGTCCCATTCTCCCTCGAGTTCGGCAACCTGATGGTTGATCTCGCTCAGTTCTTGCGCCAGCAATTCCTGACGCTGTATTTCCGTAGCTAACCGGTCCGTTGAGCGAAGCAACCGATCCAGGTTTTCGGCATTCACTCGAATGGTTTCAAACTTCTGAAATGGGGCCTCTGGCAGCCGGGTTTCCGAGATCGCTCGTGGTGGCTCGGATTCAATACCCAGGACCGCTTCGATCGCCTCTTGAGCGCACGTGGTATCCGGCAGCGGCCGGTTTTCAGACAGGGCGGCCACCCAGTCCTCTGTGGAATCCAGCACGTGATGGATAACTCCGAGCAGGGCCCGGTCCAGATGCACGCTGTCCTCTCGAACGCGCGAAAACAGGGTCTCCAGCCGGTGCGCCAGATTCTCTACCGGATGCAGATCTACTACGCGGGCCGCCCCTTTGAGGCTGTGGGCCCGGCGAAATGCCTCATCCACGTCAACGCGTGCCGGCGTGCCGTTTCTCTGTTCCAGTTGGGCGAGAATGGAACGAATCCTCTCCAGATGCTCCTTGTGCTCGACCTGGAACGTGGCCAGCAATTTTTGACGGAGATCTTTCAAACCCTATATCTCTCGACCGACTGCTTCAGTTGTTGCCCCAGCGCGTTGATGCTGGCAGCCGCTTTCTCCAACTGGCGTGTGCCCCCAGCTGTCTGGCTGGTGGTTATGCTGATGTTCTTAAGGGCCTGAGCTACCTGGTCGAAGCCTATCTGCTGCTGGTTGGTAGCGGCTACGATTTGTTGGAAGGCCTGCACACTCAATTCAATGTTCTCGGCCATGCGACGAATGGTCTGCTCGGCAACGTCAGTCTGTTGCTTACCTGACTCAACTCGTTTCACTGCTTCCTCAGTGAGCATAACGGATGTATTGATTCCTTTTTGTATATCCCCTAAAATCGCCCGGACTTGGACCGTGGCGGCCTTGGCCTGATCGGCAAGGTTCTTCATTTCGTTAGCCACCACGGCAAAAGTACGGCCTTGTTCGCCGGCTGCGGCCGCTCCGATCGTGGCATTCAGCGCCAGCAGATTTGACTGTTCGGCGATGTCGTTGACGGTGGAGATAATCTCTCCTACAGCTTGTGTTTTCTCGCTCAATAGCACGATATTTTCGGCCACTGCCTCAGCCTGCTCCCGAATCGCGTCCATCGCCCGCGTCATGTTTTGGACTGCGCTCAAGCCCGACTTGCTAGCCGCACCGGTTGCTTCTGCGCTGGCCGCAATCTGCTTCGCCTTTTCGGAAATCTGGGCTCCCGATTGGCTGACTTCCTGCATGGTCGCCGACGTCTGCTGGACTGCCGCCGATTGCTCGGCCGTGCCGGCGGCCTGCTGTTGAGTCGAAGCGAGAATCTCTGCCGTCGCGGAGTTAAGGTTTTCGGTCGCGGTCCGCGTCTGGGCCGCCAGGCCATTGAGCCCCTGGGCCATTTGATTAAGACTCTGCGCCAAGACCCCGATCTCGTCACGGCTCAACACGGCCGCCTGTTGAGTGAGGTCACCCTGCCCGACACGTTCCACAAACTG
Source organism: Bryobacteraceae bacterium (assembly GCA_035577325.1). GTDB lineage: Bacteria > Acidobacteriota > Terriglobia > Bryobacterales > Bryobacteraceae > QHXW01. Next base: position 8,518 of record DATLVQ010000155.1, read on the forward strand.
CATAAAC
>DATLVQ010000156.1:0-5530 GCA_035577325.1 Bryobacteraceae bacterium
GTAGGTGGCTGCAGCTGGGAGATAGTATTGCTCGGAATATTCGCGCACCGCGCGGCTTGAGGCAAAGAGCGGGGTCAACCGCGCCATGCTTTCCCGCATCCGCGTAACCCAAGCGGTAGGGATATCATTCTCGCCGCGGGTATAAAACTCCGGGATCACCTCTCGCTCGAGCAGATCGTATAGGGCTTCCGCTTCGGCAGCGTCCCAGGCCGGATCTTCGCCATGTTCCTGGCCATCCCCCAACGCCCAACCAACCTTCGGGGTATAGGCTTCCGCCCACCAGCCATCCAACTCTGACAGATTGATGCCGCCATTGACGAGCACTTTCATCCCGCTCGTCCCGCAAGCCTCCCAGGGCCGGCGTGGTGTGTTGATCCAGACATCCACGCCCTGCACCAGACGCTCGGTCAGAAGCATGTCGTAATCACCAAGGAAGATCACATGAGGGTGTGCCTCGGGCCGCCGGATGAATTGCACCCATTGCTGGATCAGGTCCCGCCCCGCCTGGTCCGCTGGATGAGCCTTTCCGGCGATGATGAGTTGCACCGGACGCCGGGAATTGCTCAATAGACGAAGCAGCCGCTGTGGGTCGTGCAGCAGCAAGTTCGGTCTCTTGTAGGTCGCGAAACGGCGCGCAAAGCCGAGCGTCAGGGCGTTGGGATCAAACAGATGTTTCGCCTCATCGACCGACTCCGGCGATGCGCCCGAAGCCGCCAGTTGGTGGGACACTCGTTCGCGGGCATACTCAACAAGAGACTTGCTGGCCGCGGTGCGAAATTGCCAGAGCTGGGCGTCGGAGACTCGACGAATGTCCTGTTCCAGGGTTTCCGTCGTCCCCAGCCAGCGGTTCTTTCCGCAGGTCTCGGTCCAAAGATCGTCGGCAGGGGCCGAGTCCCAGGTCGGCATATGAACTCCGTTGGTCACATGTCCGATCGGGATTTCGTCTTCCGGCCAGCGCGGGAAGAGAGGCAGAAAGATGCGCCGGCTCACCCTTTCGTGCAAGCGACTCACGCCATTAACTGCCCCGCTCCCGCGGATTGCCAGATACGCCATGTTGAAATGCTCCGACGAGTCGGTTGGGTTCTCGCGGCCAAGGGCCAGCAAATCGTGAAGCGCAATGCCGAGCTTCTGCTGGGCATATCCACTGAGGTACTGCTCGATGAGCGTCGGAGCGAAACGGTCAAAACCGGCCGCCACCGCAGTGTGGGTAGTGAAGAGATTGCCCACTCGAGTCACGGCCAGTGCCACTTCGAAGGGCTGCCCCGTCTCTTCCATGAAGCTGCGGGCGCGCTCCAACACGGCGAAGGCCGCATGTCCTTCATTCAGATGACAGACCTCTGGTTGGATCCCGAGAGCGCGGAGCAACCGCCATCCGCCGATCCCGAGGAGCAGTTCTTGCTTGAGTCGCAGTTCCGGGCCGCCCCCATAGAGTTCGCTGGTTATCCCTCGATGAGCCGGAAAATTCGCCGCGTCATTGCTGTCCAGCAGGTAAAGCTTTACTCTGCCAACCTGGACCTGCCAGGCGCGCAGCCAGACCGAGTAACCGGGTAACGCGATCTCTAACCGCAACCACTCCCCGTTCGGGTGGCGCAAAGGCGTGATCGGCAGCTGTCCGGGGTCGTTATACGGGAAGAGGGCCTGTTGCGCTCCGTCCTTATCGATCACCTGGCGAAAATAGCCTTGCTGGTAGAGCAGTCCCACGCCCACCATCGGCAGGCCCAGGTCGCTGGCGGCTTTGAGTTGATCGCCGGCCACATTACCTAGCCCGCCCGAGTAGATGGGCAGAGCTTCGCTCAACATGAACTCCATGCTGAAATACGCAGCGCAGGTCAGTGAGGTCTGCGAATGGCTCTTTTGAAACCACGCGGGTGCGTCCGCCGCTTGCCGCCTCGATTCGACCAATCCATCAACGATCTTGCGAAAGCCGGCGTTATCGAGCGCACGTTCGATCTGGTCCCGCGAGATCGTCTGAAGAATGACCCAGGGGTTATAAGTGATCTCCCATAGTTTGGGATCAAGCTGACGCCACACTTCGTCGCTAGAATGATTCCACGACCAGCGCATATCCAAGGCGAGTTCCACCAGGGAATCGAAGCCCTCGATTTCCTCGCGGAAGCGACCGTATATGGAGTGGCTGGCACGGTTTTGTTGACTCACGATTCTCCTTGGCGCCGTTGATGCTAGATCTGGCCAGTGTGCTTCCTCTAGCGTGTGTGGGTATTCGCAATCTTCGAGGAGGCGCCGCGAGGCGACAGCGACGCCGCTACTCACAACCCAAGCTGAGTGTAGAGCAAGAAGCGTCAAAAAGCCGTCAAGAGACGGGCCTCATGTGTCAAGGTAACGTCACATCGTTCAAGGCTCTCTATTCTTGACCCAGTTTTGATGTGCTTTGCGTTAGATTTCAAGCATGGCGCCACCACTGGTGAAAGATGGTTTCTGGGTCAAAGGAGAACCACTCTAAGAATCCTGTCGGATTCTGCATGTCACGTTCCGTCTGGTGCCGATTGTAACGGGCTTGGAAAAGTTTTTGCACTTGCGTTCCAGTTGGGGAGCTGTACCCATACCACGGCGATCGCAAAGCTCGTGCCTAGTGGCGGTCGCCACTGATGTTTACGACCGGCTGGTGGAAATCATCGCGGGCGTGGTTCTCGCGTTCAAACCGAAATTATTGTGGCTATCTTGCCGCGGCATGGCTATGGGAGATCATCATCACTGTGTTACTGATCCTCGGTTTCTTTGACGTCGCTTGGGTGCACTTCGCACTAGCACGACTCAGCCGCGAGTTCTCAAGTTGATCACGGCGCGCTTGCCGGATTCGATCTTGCGCGTACTTTGTGCAACGTCGTGGGCGGGATGCGGAGCAGAGCGAACGGAGGTCGGCGTGGACGCGGTCCTGGCACAGAGATCGAGGAGGATGGGTCGATGAATGCTCGCCACAAAAGAACAGAGAACCGTTTGCGTGATGGAATCGCTCAACTGAAACGAGAGAAATCTCAATTACTGCAACTCATCGCCGCAGCGCCCGTTGGCTTCGCGCTTCTCGATCAGAATCTTCGTTTTGTGCAAATCAACGCCGCTTTGAAGGTCATCGACGGCCATTCGGCAAACGAGCATGTCGGCCAGACACTCCGAGAAGTGATGCCTGAGCAGGCTTCGGTTCTCGAACCGCTATGCCGCGAAGTCCTGCAGAACCAAAAACCGATTCTCAACGTTCAAATCACCGGTATTCCAGTGCAAGGACGCACTAGCGCCCGAGTTTGTTTGGCAAGTCTTTATGCCGTTCGTCCCGATGGTAAGGCGTTGAACCTCGGACTCATCATCAGGGACGTCAGCTCCTACAAATTAGAGACGATCGGTCACTTTAGTTCCCTAATGACGGAAGATCTTAACGCTGTTGCATCCGCCATTACGGGAAACTTCCACGTAACACTTGACAACCTGTCAGAGACGAACCCCGCGTTCACGGGACTGAAGAGGGCACTCCAATCCAGTGAGAGAAGTGCACAGTTGATCCGTCAGCTGCTGGCCTTGGCCGGCAAAGTTGGGCCCCTTCTAACGGCCCGTGAACAACAGATCTTGCAATTGATTGCAGACGGGAATAGTTCTCAACAGATCGCAAAGGCTCTCCTAATCAGCTTCAAAACAGTAGCCACACATCGGTCCACCGTTATGAAGAAACTTGACGCTCATGAGGTTGCCGGCCTGATACGGCAAGGCATCAGGGTGGGGCTAATTCAGCCGTGACGAGCGACGCTCGGCAAATGACCTATGCAGGCTTAAAAGTAAACGCGCACCATTTTCTATAGCCTGTTGCTTACAAAGCCTTGCGCTAGAATCACATCCGGGTGGTCTAACCTTCGTTCGTCCCTCCAGAGCAATCATCCTTTCCATCGGACAAACTACCGATAGCGTGCGGAAATGAGACATGTATATCGTTATCGAGTGCGCCGAAATACGGCCAGCGGATCGATACTCTGCGGAAAATGCTCTTCAAGCTCTTGGGCAGCGCCGGTGCACCTTCGATCAACCGTCAAATGAACCGCGCCGCTCAGACTGAAGATCGCTGTGCCATCGTAATTCCACGGTTCAGGCAGATGGCCCATTTGACACTTTCTGTACGATCGCCAATCCGTTTTTGACCCGCTCTTGATCTCGCTTCGCGTAGATTTGACATGAAGGAAGATATTGCGGATGAATAGCGCACGAGCGGGCCCAAGAGCGGGAGAGGCTGGCCGATACGAGAACGGTACATCACATATGGATCAGCGATCCAGAAAATCCAACGGCCTGGATGAATGCTGCAAGTCACTCTCGGTGCCGGAACTGCCCATTGGGCCACCGAACGCCAGCCCGGACGAGCTTACACCGCTTGTCGTGCTGGGAAACATGGTTGGTCGGTCTCCTGAGATGCAGGAGGTGTTTTCGATGATCCGGAAACTGGCGCCAAGTTCGGCCCCTGTACTAATAGGCGGGCAAAGCGGAACCGGCAAAGAACTGGTCGCCCGTGAGATTCACAATTGCAGTTCCCGTAGGAACGGTCCGTTCGTCGCGATTAATGCCGCGGCGCTGCCGGAGAGCTTGATTGAGAGTGAATTGTTCGGCTACGAAAAGGGCGCGTTTACCGGGGCGACGGAACGTCATGCGGGCTGTTTCGAGCAGGCTCATGGCGGAACGCTCTTTCTGGACGAGCTTGGCGAGATGCCTCGATCAGTGCAGCCCATTCTGTTACGCGTTCTTGAAACGTTGCGCGTGCGCCGCCTCGGTGGCCGTAACGAGGTGTCTGTTGATGTGCGGTTGTTGGCGGCGACCAGCCAGCCGGCGGAAACCCACTTGAGGGACGACATCTTCTACCGATTGAGCGTGTTTCAAATCCTTCTCCCTCCCCTTCGCGAGCGCGAGGAAGACATCCCGCTGCTCGCGCAAGTTATGATTCAGACCCTGAACCAGAAGAATGGAACTCTGGTGACAGGTATAGATTCCGAGGTCCTGGATGTCTTCAAAGCATATGAGTGGCCCGGCAATGCTCGGGAACTTCGGAATGTGATCGAACGCGCGACGATTGTCGCCGGTACTGGTACGCTTCATCTGGAACATCTTCCGGCCGCTGTACTAGGGCAGAGCTTTGCAGCCCGGCGAAAGGGTAAGATCTCGATGGCTCTGCTGCCAGGTGAGCGGCTCGCTAAAGTCGAAGAAGCATATATTGCGCTTACCCTGCGCTACGTGAGCAACAACGTCGGGGAAGCAGCCGCCTTGCTGGGAATCAGCCCTCGCACGGTGCGAAACCGGATCGCTGTATTCCAAAAAACGCGGAGGCCGCAGACGGAAGCAGATAATCAGCTCCGCCTGACAGAACTCGGAGCGACCGGGGGGCGGTCCATGGCCGCTGCCAAAGGAGTAGGAGCATGAGAACGACCGAACAACTACGACGGTGCGGGCCAATCGATCTGGTTGGATTTTATCAGCCGAGGCTTGATTCGAAGTGGGGAGTTGAAGCACAATGGTCGAGCACGGTGACTTGACCGGCGTCACC
>DATLVQ010000157.1:0-5415 GCA_035577325.1 Bryobacteraceae bacterium
CGGGTCCAGCGCTTTCAGCAGCCCCCACTCCGGCTCCTCCGTCAGGGCGCGCGTGACGCTTCCCCAGTAAGGGCGGCCCTCGATATACACCGGGGCATTCGTGTAATAAACATCGCACTGCTCGCGTACCGCAAAATAGACCAACTTAGTATCCGGATTGTAAGAAGGCGCCATGAAGTTAGCTGCGCCTGCGAGTCCGGGACACACTTGTGACCCTTCGGGTGATGGTTCCTGATGGTTCATCAGAATCGGCCGTCCTTTGGAATCCAGTTCGCTGGCCCAGTTCTGGCGCGCAAACGGCTTACCCATCAGGAACTCGCCCGTTTCGCGATCCAGCACGTAGAAGAATGCATTGCGATTCGCCTGTACCACCAGCTTGCGGTCGCGGCCTTTCCAATTGAGATCGAGCAACATGGGAGTCTCCGCGGCGTCCCAATCGTGCGTGTCGTGCGGGGTAAATTGAAAATGCCACTTGAGCTTGCCTGTATCCGGATCCAGCGCCACCAGCGAACAGGTGTAAAGGTTATCGCCCTTGCGTGTGTCGCCGTATAGGTCCGGCCCCGGGTTGCCCACACCCCAGTACAGCGTGTTCAATTTTGGATCGTACGTTCCTGTCATCCAAGTGGAGCCGCCGCCGCGCTTCCACGAATCTGCCAGCCAGGTATCGCCGCCGGGCTCGCCTTTGGCGGGAACCGTCCAGAAGCGCCACACGCGTTTGCCGGTAGCGGCATCGTAAGCGTCGATGAATCCGCGAATTCCCAGCTCCGCACCTGAGATACCAACGATCACTTTATCCTTGATCACAATGGGCGCGAGGGTCGCCGTGTACTGGCCGTTGTTGAACGGCGCCATCTCCGTCTGCCACACGAGCCGGCCCGTCCGCGCCTCTAGCGCGACGACGTTAGCATCCGGTGTCACCATGAACAGGCGGTCACCCAGGATGGCAAAGCCGCGATTCACGCCATTCCCCTTGCGACCGGGAGGAAAGGCATGTTTGTACATCCACAATTGCCGCCCGCTGCGCGCATCGAGCGCATATGCGTAACCGTTGCCACCGGTGAGGTACATGACGCCATCCACCACCAGCGGCACGGTTTCAAATGAACCTGCCTGCCCCGTTTGGAAAATCCAGTCCAGCCGAAGGTCTTTCACGTTCGCGGTCGAGATCTGCTTCAGGTCGCGATGCCGCACGGCGCTATAATCGCCCCAGTAGGTCAACCAGTTTTGCTGTTCATCGAGCGCGTGGACGAGCCTATCGTAGGTCACGTTCTGCGCCGACACCAGGGGGGCGAGCGCCAGACAAAATACCGCGGTCGCGGGCCTCATCGGATTCCTTTCTCCTTCTTGACGCCGGCGCCCGCATTCAGATCGCCGCGCAAGCTATCCAGATATGCCAGTAAATTCTGTAAATCGTCGTGGCTGAGCGAACTGTACACCGGCATCAACGATTTCGCCTCGCGAATCACCTGCTGCACCTCGTCTTTTTGAAACATGCGAAAGTTCTGCGACGCATCGCGCAACTGCACGCTGAACGTATCTTCATTGACGCGCACGCCCGTGATGCGCTTTCCGTCCCGCGTAATCACGGTGACGCCGGCGTATTCTTCTGGAACGTCAGCCGAGGGATTTACGATGGATTCGTGGATGTATTCCGGCGAGCGGCCCGCGCCGATGCGCGTCAGTTCCGGTCCGAAGACGCTCCCTTCCAATCCCACACGGTGACAGCCGGCGCAGCCGTTGCGCTCATAAACCTGCCGCCCTTTCACCGGATCGCCCGCCACCGGTCCCGCGCTGGCCGCCTTTCCCGACGAGGCCGAGAGCGTTCGTACATAGACCACCAAGCGGTCTAATTCGTCTTTCTCAAACTCGAATGCAGGCATCGTCGTGCCGGGCACGCCGCTTTTGATCACGTTCTTGATGTCGTCGTCCGCTGAGCCGTGAAGAAATCGCCCGGAACTCAACGCCGGCCCGCGTCCGCCGCCACCGGTGAGGCCGTGGCAGAACGCGCAATTGCTACGGAACGTGGCCTTCCCATCGGCAAGGTCGACTTCCGTCTGGCCCCGCAGCGCAACTGAACAAAGTAAGAGTAAAGCAACACCGGCAATTCTCATAAAGGGAAACTAGCTATTCTATACGATCTGCACGCGAGAGCCACGCCACGCTATGGTACTTGTGGAGATAGCCATTAGACGTGGCGAAAAATGCAACCCGCAGAGCTCGCGCGCCAGATCGTTACGCTGCTGAAAGCGAGCGGCCATCAGGCTTACTTCGTTGGCGGCTGTGTGCGCGATCTGCTGCTGGGCGGCGAGCCCAAAGATTATGACGTTGCCACCGACGCCCAGCCCGCCAAAATCTCCGCGCTCTTTCCCGAATCCGATCTCGTGGGCGCGCATTTCGGCGTCGTGCTGGTGCACGATTCCGGCGCACAGGTGGAAGTCGCCACGTTCCGCAGCGATCACACCTATGCCGATGGCCGCCACCCCGTGACCGTCGATTTTGAAACCGATCCGCGACAGGACGTGCTGCGCCGCGACTTCACCATCAACGCTTTATTGCTCGATCCCGACAGCAATGAGGTGCTCGACTTCGTGGGGGGCCGCGACGACCTGCGCAACCGGATCGTGCGCGCCATCGGCGATCCGGAAACCCGCTTTCGCGAAGATCACCTGCGGTTGCTGCGTGCGGTACGCTTCGCGGCGCGGCTCAATTACCAGATAGATCCCGCGACCATGCGCGCTATTCAGGGTCTGCACGCCCAGATCCTGAGAGTATCAGCCGAGCGCACTCGCGATGAGCTGTCTCGCATCCTCACCGAAGGCGGCGCGCGCAGGGGATTCGAATTACTGGACGAAACCGGCATGCTCGCCGACATCCTGCCTGAGGTCTCGGCCATGAAAGGCGTCGCGCAGCCGCCGGAGTTTCATCCGGAAGGCGACGTCTGGACGCACACCCTGCTCATGCTCGATCAACTGCGCGAGCCAAGTGTCACGCTGGCGCTGGGTGTGCTTCTGCACGACGTCGGCAAGCCGCCGACATTTCGAGTCGCCGATCGCATTCGCTTTGACGGCCATGTTGAGAAAGGCGTCGAAATGGCGGAGGCCATCCTCGCTCGCCTGCGCTTTTCGAACGACCAGATCCGTCACGTGTCCGCGCTCGTCGCCAATCACATGCGTTTCAAAGACGTCCCACAGATGCGCGAGAGCACGCTGAAGCGCTTCCTGCGCCTGGAGAATTTCTCCGAGCATCTGCAACTGCACCGCCTGGATTGCCTCTCCAGTCACGGCTCTCTCGACAATTACCAACTGGTTAAGGAAAAGATGGAAGCGCTGCCCCCGGCCGAGCTGAAGCCGCGGCCGCTCATCACTGGCGACGACCTGATCGCTGCGGGCTACAATCCCGGGCCGGCATTTTCCAGAATTCTGGCGGCTGTCGAAGACGCGCAACTCGAATCTAAAATCAGCAGTCGCGAGGAGGCCATGGCGCTGGTGCGCGCTCAATTTCCGGCGGAATAACGATCCGGCTACGCCGGTTTGTACTGAAACACCATGTACAACACGATGGCCACGATGCAGAAAATCGAAGATGCCGCCATTACCTCGAGCAGCACAATCTGCCGCTCTTCACGGCTGGTGTTCCGCATAATGCCCTCTCGATTCGTACGTTACGCGCTGGCACAGCGGGTGTCAAGCCGCAGGCGCGGAAAGCATGGGTCGATTTCGGAAGCTTTGTCGAGCCGCGCGCGGAGCAAGCGCTTTTTTTTTCATTTCTCAAATGCTCCGTCCGCCCAACGCGACTACGTCCTCCACCAGCATGGTCTCTTTCACCACGAACGGCTCGCCGTATTTCGCGCCCACCAGGTTGCCGTAGAACCGCGCGACCGCTCCCAGTCTTTCGCGGATCTCTGGCTCATCTGGAAATAATGCGCTGCCTTCCGAATTACCGCCGTACTGGGAACGGTAACTGAGCAATGCCGCCATGCGCCGTTCAAACTGCGCCGAAATGTCAACAACAAACGACGGCGTGACGTTGGCGTAGGTCGACGAGTAAATAATCTTGTAAGGACGGTGCGGCTCGGAGTACTCATCCAGCTTCTTCAATCCCGCGAGAAAGCAAGATTCGTAACCCATCTCCGAACAGTGGTAGTGATCCGGATGGCGTCCCTGCCAGTAGGGCAGCACCACGACGCGCGGCTTCATTTCGCGAATCTTGAGCGCCAGAGACATGCGCGCGGAGATCGTATTTTCGAGGCGCGCATCCGGAAAACGCATATTTTCGCGCTGTCCGACCAGCAGGATCTTCGCCGCGTGGCCGGCTTCTTCGATACGCTTCTCGGGCGTCCCGCGCGTGCCCATATCCCCCGCCGTCAGGTCGAGCACGCCGGTGCGATAGCCCTTCTCGGCCATCTTGATGAGCGTTCCGCCGCAGGTTTGCTCCACATCGTCGGGGTGCGCGGCGATGGCAAGAATGTCGAGGCTCATGCGCGCGCCGCCAGTTTCTTCAATAGTTCCCGCTCGCGCACGCGATACTTGAATGCCTTGCGGCCGTTGATCGCGATCACAGGAACTTCATCGTTATACCTGCTGCGCAGCGCGGCGTCGGTATCGATGTCGACCTCAAGCAGTTCGAAGATCGTCCGCGCGCGGACCGATTCCAAAACCCGCTTGGCATCGTCGCAGAGGCAGCAGCCTTTGCGCGTGTAAAGAGTGACCTGCGGCGGCGTTCCCGGCATTACCAATTCAGATCCTGCCGCCGCATATACTTCTGCCTCGTGCCGAGGAGATTCACGAGGACAATTCCTGCGATGAATCCTCCCACGTGTGCGAACCACGCCGTGCCGCCCTGCGATAGATGTGAATAGCTGATCGTGCCGATTATCTGGATGAAGAACCAATAAAGCAGCATCAGTGTTGCGGGCACGTCGATCGTCGTTATGAAGAAGAATACGAATACCAGCGTCACAATGCGCGAGCGCGGAAATTTCACCAGGTACGCGCCCATGACCCCCGCGATGGCTCCGCTCGCACCCACCATGGGCAGCCGCGAGCCCACATTGAAAACAGTCTGCGTCATACCGGCCGCAATCCCGCAAAGCAGATAAAACACCAGGTACTTCGCATGTCCCAGAACATCTTCTATGTTGTCCCCGAAAATCCACAAAAACCACATGTTGCCGAGAATGTGCAGCCATCCGCCGTGCAGAAACATCGAGGTGATGACCGCCGAGGCGTGGAAGCGCGCAGGAATCAGCCCGTAATTCGCGATGAAGTAATTCCGCGAGTATTCATCGAGCGTGAACTCATAAAGAAACACCATCACATTCAGAACGATGATCAGTATGGTGACGATCGGACGCGAGTAGCTGGGCTGCGTGTCCCGAATTGGAAACATCTAGATGGCTCGATGCGCGCTGGCGCT
>DATLVQ010000158.1:0-4333 GCA_035577325.1 Bryobacteraceae bacterium
TTATCGAGGCGACCAACGCCATCGAGGATGGGGACACCGTCCGCTTCGAACGTCCCGGGCCGTTCGGGGTTACGAAGTGGCAACGAAAGAAGACCGAGCTCAACGAGGTAGAGCGCGCGGTGTGGGACCGGGAGCTGCAAAAGCGAGCCTCCAGCGAGAATGCGACGAGCGCCGTAAAGGACTAGAGGAATGATCCAGCATCGTTCTATTGCGGGTGCATTCTTTTTCGTGGTGGCGACGCTCGCGGAGGCCCAACAGACTCCGCCTGCGGCTCAGCCGGCACAGAAGGAGCAACCCGCTCCCGGCCAACCTGCAGCTACCCAGACCCCGGCCGGAATGCCAGCACTACCGGCACCGGCATCGCAACAATCGGCACTACCGGCACAGCCGCCTTCACCAACGGCGGCCGGAGAGGAAGCAGCGCCGGCCAAGCCCGCCCCCGCGCAAACGGGGCTACAGTCACCACAAACGCCGCCGGCATTGCAAGCGCCCGCGCAACCGACACCGGCGACTCCACGTACTGCCGGCGGACAGGATGCCTCACCGGTGGCAGCCAAGCCAGCGGCGGCGCAGGCTGCACCCTCGGTACAGACCCCCGCCGGACAGCCGGCTCCCGCAGCGCAAGCGCCCGCGCCGCCAGCGCCGGCGGCTCTCCCTGCAGCGGCCGGACAGGACTCAGCGGCAGTGGCGCAGCCCGCACCCGCGCCAGCTGGGCAACAGATAGCACAAGTTGCCGCCGGACAGCCGGCTCCCGCAGCGCAGGCGCCCGCGCAACCAACGCCGGCGGCTCCAGCGACAACGGCAGGACAGGGCACAGCAGCGGCGGCCAAGCCAGCACCCGCCCAGGCTGCTCCCCCGTCACCACCCCCCGCCGCCGGACAGGCGCCACCGCCGGCAGAACCGAAACCGGCACCTCGCAGCACCCCGCCGGGCGCGGTGATCGGTGGGTTGAACATGAACAACGCGTCGCTTGTGGAAGTCGTCGACATCTTGGCGCGATCGCTCAAGATCAACTACATTCTGGATCCGCGCCTCAAAGGAACGGTCACCATCAACACCTACGGTCCGATCAGGCCCGTGGATGAACGCCAGTTCCTGGAAACCATCCTGCGAATCAATGGCGCGGCCATGGTCCAGGTGGGCGATCTGTATCGCATCGTGCCGCTCAATGAGGTTGGACGTCTTCCCATAAAGCCACTGGTAGACGCCATGAACGTGCCCGACGACGAGCGCATCGTCCTGAACCTGATCTTCCTGAAGTACGTGACGGTGGCGGAAATGTCCAAGCTGCTGACGCCATTTCTCGGCGAAGGCGCCACTATGACCAGCTACGACCCCGCGAATCTGCTCATGATTCTGGATAACAGCCGGAACATGAAGCGCACACTCGAGCTGATCTCGATGTTCGACAGCGACGCACTCGCCAGCCAGCGTGTCAAGCTCTTCGACGTCGAACATGGCAGGCCATCGGATATCGCCAAGGAGCTCGAAACCGTATTCAAGGCATTTGCGCTCTCCGAGAAAAACGCCACCGTCAGGTTCATGCCGATTGACCGCATCAACACAATCATCGCGGTCGCGCCCAATCCGGGAGTGTTTCCCGAGGTGGAGAAGTGGCTCAAGAAGCTGGACGTGAAGGTAAAAGTCACCGTCGGTTCGATCGACAACTACGTCTATCGCCTCAAGTACGGCCGCGCTGAAATCATGGGTATGGCCCTCATGCAACTCTACGGAGGAATGAGCGGATATGCCGGCTACGGCGGAGGTTATGGGGGCGGGTATGGCGGCTTTGGCGGCGGGGGCCTCGGCGGCTTCGGCGCCGGGTATGGCGGTGGGTACGGTGGCGGATATGGTGGCGGATACGGCGGTGGCTATCCTCCGGGAATGGGCGGCGGATACGGGGCACCGGGTGGCTATGGGGCTGCCGGCGGATATCCCGGTGGATACGGCGCGGGCGGCGCAGGCATGATGGGGCCCGGTTCGCTCGCTGCGGGGACACAGGCGCTCAATGCGCAGACCACTACGGGCGCGGGGGCGGCAGGCGCAGGCGGCGATCTGACCGGCGCCTACATGGGCATGAGTGGGTTCGGCGGCTACGGCGGAGGCATGATGCACCCGCGCATTATTCCCAACCCGTTCGACAATACGCTCCTCATTCAGGGTACGCCCCAGGAGTGGGAGCAGATTTCGAACCTCATCGAGCAAATCGATATTGCGCCGCGACAAGTGTTGATCGAAGCCAAAGTATATGAAGTCGACCTCACCGGCGCCTGGTCGGCCGGCGTGGAGAGCGCGCTCAAGCCGCGCGACGGCAGTAACCGCACGTTCCTGGGCAACGTCGGGGCGGCCGGCCTCAATCTCACTTCGGGCATGCTGGTGGGCCGTGCACGCGAACTGATGGAGACCCTGAACGCCAACGAGTCCACCACCCACGCCAGAGTAATTTCCGCTCCCAGCGTGATCGCCACGGACAGCATCCCGGCATCCATCATGGTGGGCCAGGACGTTCCGACGCTCAGCTCGCAGGCGGTAACTGGAGCGCAGGTCGGCGGCACCAGCCTATTCGCCAATACGGTTCAGAATCGCAGTACGGGCGTGGGATTGAACATCCTGGCGCGCGTCAACTCGAGCGGCGTCGTCACTCTGGTGATCAACCAGGATGTGAGCGCCCCCATTCCACCGCCCGTCGGCGTGACCGTGAATTCGACATCTTTTTCGAAACGCAACGTATCGACGCAGGTGACCGTCCAGGACGGTGACACAGTGTCCATTGGCGGGATCATTCAGGAATCGGACTCGCAGACTTCCGCCGGCCTTCCGTTTCTGCACCGGATTCCGATCCTGGGCTTTGCATTCGGCGGCAAGTCTGCGAATAAGGCTCGCACAGAACTGATCGTATTCCTGACGCCGCGCGTTATTTACGACACCAACCAGATGGCTGAAGCGAGCGACGAATTGAAGGCCAAGCTCAAGGGTTTGCAGAAGCTGATTAAAGAGTGAACGTATTCGTGAGCGGCGGCACCGGGTATATGGGAAGCCGCCTGATCTCCCTGCTGGTCGCACGCGGTCACCAGGTGCGGGCGCTGGCGCGTCCCGCATCCCAACACAAACTCCCTCGCGGGTGCACGCCTGTCCCAGGCGATGCGCTCGACGCTGAAAGCTACGCCGCCCAGGTCCCGCCAGCCGAAGCCTTCGTACACCTGGTGGGCGTCGCGCACCCGAGCCCGGCAAAAGCCAGAGAGTTTCGAACTGTGGATTTGGCGTCCGCGCGCGCCGCGGTCGCCGCCGCCAGGAGCGCGGGCGTGTCCCATTTCATTTATGTGAGCGTGGCGCATCCGGCCCCGGTGATGAAGGCTTACATCGCGGCGCGCTTGGAGGGAGAGGCCCTGGTTCGCTCCTCCGGCTTGAACGCCACGATACTGCGGCCCTGGTACGTGCTCGGCCCCGGCCATCGCTGGCCGCTCGCGCTTGCACCGCTCTACTGGCTGGCCGAACGTTTTCCCCACACACGCGAGTCGGCCCGCCGCCTGGGCTTGGTCGCAATAAACCAAATGATCGCCACGCTCGTGTGGGCGGTGGAGAACCCTTCCACCGGGTTACACATCATGGAAGTACCCGCCATCAAGGCCGCCACCATCCAGTGCGCCTAGCGCAGCACGACCTTCGCTAGCCCGGCGTTATTTGCGCTATCCACCGCGCGCAGCACGAGCACGTGCTCGCCGGGCGAAAGGCGATCTAACCTCACTACGAACTTCTCTCGTTGGGAATCGATGACCCCGTCCATGGCCTCGAGCGGTGTCCACGGCCCGGCGTCCAAGGAGTATTCCGAGCGCCGGAGCGGCGATGCCGCATCCACCGCTTCGAAATCCACTTCGATGCCATTCGCCGTTTTACGTGGAACCCCGGCTGTCACCACCGGTGGCGTATTATCGATCAGCACCGGGGAGCTCACCAGTTCCGCGTCCCGCGCGCTGGCTGGCGGATTCACCTCACGGTCGGACGCGACAACGCGGAAAAAGTAGCGGCCGTCCGCCAGCGCATCGCCATCCACCGCGAAAGTGTTCTCGTGCATGTTCGCTTTCAGCAGTTTCCAATCGCGCTCGCCTTCACCGCGAAACCATAGTGAGTACACCAGGCGATCGCCGTCAGGATCTTCCGCCTGCCAGCTGATATTAAGCTGTTGCGAAGCCGCGCGCGACGGTGTCTGCGTCGGCGTACCGCTAGACATGGCCGGCGCTGCGTCACCCGTATCCGTCACGGTGATGCTGTAAACGGCGGTGGGTGATTGCTGCGCCGCCTTGGCTCCGCTTGTGGCCGCCAGTTGCGTCACGAC
>DATLVQ010000159.1:0-8509 GCA_035577325.1 Bryobacteraceae bacterium
ACTATCAGCACGATGCGCTGTCTTTTGCGCGCTCGCTCGGCATGCGAACGCGCGCCGATCCCGCTCCGCCGCTTAGACGAGGTATCGTTCGGCATCAAGCAGCCGGCCCGCGATCTTGCGCCGCAGCTCGATGGCGTTCACCGGCTCATATTTCGCGAAGCGGCGCAGTACCGCGAGGTTCGCGCGCAGATTATCGCCTTCCGAACATGCCGCCAGCACCGTGCGCGCCGTCACCTCGATGTGCGCCATGGCATCGCGCGCCAGCACCGCGAGCATCTCGGCCGCTTGCGCGCCCTTGCCCGCACTCGAGAGTTTTTGCGTGCGCAGCAGCGCCGATTCCGCGGCGAACACATCCATCACTACGTCCGTAATGCCCGCCAGCACTTCCTGCTGCTTTTCGAGATCCATCAGGAACTTCTGGTAGGCCACACCCATGAGCAACAGCGCGATTTTCTTCGCGTTATGAACGATCTTGGTTTCCTCGGCGAACGCACCTTCGCCCGAGCCGTTTGAAAGTCCAGGTCCGCCCAGCACTTCCGCCAGTACGCCCTGTGCAGCTTTCACCAGGCCCAGCTGGCCGCGGGCCGCGCGCTTGAGCAGCATGCCGGTGATCAGCATGCGATTGATCTCGTTCGTCCCCTCGAAAATGCGGTTTATGCGCGAATCGCGGTAAGCGCGCTCTACCGGATAATCCTGGTGATATCCGTAGCCGCCGTGAATCTGCACGCCTTCGTCGACTACATAGTCCAACACCTCCGACGCGTACACCTTGATGATGGAGCACTCCGCCGCGTATTCTTCGATGGCCTTCAGCATGGTCTGCGAGGCGTTCGGCTGCTCCCAGGAGAATCCTTCGAGTTGCGATTCAATCTGCCCCACTACGCGATACGTCATGCTCTCGGCGGCATAAATGCGGATCGCCATTTCGGCCAGCTTGTGCTGGATCATGCCGAACTGCGAAATCGTCGTCCCGAACGCCTTGCGCTCTTTGGCGTACTTGATCGATATAGCCAGCACGTTTTTCGAGCCGCCCACCGCGAACGGTCCCAGCTTCAACCGCCCGATATTCAATATGTTGAAGGCGATGATGTGCCCGCGCCCGACTTCGCCGAGCACGTTTTCGACCGGCACATGCACGTTGTCCAGATACACGGCCGTCGTCGAGCTACCTTTGATGCCCATCTTCTTTTCTTCGTGGCCGGAGGTCACGCCGGGAAAAGCGCGCTCCACCAGAAACGCCGTAAACTTTTCGCCGCCGACCTTCGCGAAGATGGTAAACAAATCGGCCGCGCCGCCGTTGGTGATCCACATTTTCTGGCCGTTCAGGATGTAGTGCTTGCCGTCGGGGCTCAGGTCGGCGCGCGTCTTAGCGGCCAGCGCATCCGACCCCGCATGCGGCTCGCTAAGCGCGTAGGCCGCCAGCAGTTCCACCTTGGCTAGCCGCGGGAGATAGCGCTGCTTCTGTTCTTCGGTGCCGAAATAAAGGATGGGCAGCGTACCAATGCCGGTGTGCGCGCCGTGCCAGCCGGAGTACGAGCCATCGCGCGACATGTGCTCCGCCACCACCATGGCCGACGCCAGATCCATCTCCATGCCGCCGAATTTTTCAGGAATGACGATCGCGGTCAAGCCAAGTTCCGCGGCTTTGCGCAGCACCGAAACAGCCACGCCCGGCTTGTGCTC
The DNA here is from genome assembly GCA_035577325.1 of Bryobacteraceae bacterium. Taxonomy (GTDB): domain Bacteria; phylum Acidobacteriota; class Terriglobia; order Bryobacterales; family Bryobacteraceae; genus QHXW01. The sequence goes on from DATLVQ010000159.1 coordinate 1,684, forward strand.
CAGGATGTCCGCCAGATTTGGATCGACTTCCTTCTTCCAGAATTCTTCGGCCGTGCGCGCAATCGCGCGATGCTCATCGGTCAGATCTTCAGGCGTGAAAATCTCGGCGGGAGTTCGGTCCTCAATCAGGAACGCTCCGCCTTGAGTTTTTGGAAGTGTGGCAGTTGCCGTGGCCATTTTGCATCTCCAGTTCTTGCGTTGTCGCGGAGGCGTAGAACGCCGATGGCTTGCCCGCGACGATTACATCCGTTCGAAAATTCCAGCGGCGCCCTGGCCGCCGCCCACGCACATCGTGACCATCCCGTAGCGCGACCCGCGGCGCTCCATCTCGCGAAGAATGGTCGCGGTCAGCTTTGCGCCTGTGCATCCCAGCGGATGACCCAGCGCGATGGCGCCGCCGTTCACATTGATCTTCTGGATTTCAAGCCCCGCCTGCCGGATCACGGCCAGCGCCTGGACGGCGAACGCTTCGTTCAGCTCGATGATGTCGATATCATCCAGCTTCAGCCCCGCAAGCGTGAGCGCTTTGGGAATCGCCACCACGGGCCCGATGCCCATGATCTCGGGCGGCACCCCGCCGGCGGAAAAACTCACGAAACGGGCTCGTGGCTTCAGCCCAAGCTCTTTGGCTCTGCGCTCGGACATCACTAGCGCCGCCGCTGCACCATCGCTGGTCTGCGAAGAATTACCCGCGGTCACCGTTCCATTGGCATGAAATACCGGCTTCAGCTTGCCTAGCGCTTCCACGCTAGTATCGGCGCGCGGGCCCTCGTCGCGATCGAAAACCGTTTTCGATACGTTCGGCTTTGCGCCATTCGGCGTGACCGTTTCCACTTCAAAAGGCACGATCTCTTCGGTAAACTTGCCTTCGGCCTGGGCGCGCAGCGCGTTCTGATGGCTGCGCATCGAAAACGCGTCCTGATCCTCGCGCGAGATGTTATATTTCTGTTGCAGCTGCTCGGCCGTCAGCCCCATGTTCATGTAGATTTCGGGCCGGTGATCCACGAACCACGGATTCGGCGCGAGCTTGTTGCCGCCGCGCGGAATCAGGCTCATCGATTCGCTGCCGCCCGCCAGTATGATCTGGGCACCGCCCGCGCGGATGCGGTCCGCGGCCATGGCAATCGCCTGCAGCCCCGAACTGCAGAAACGGTTGATGGTCACGCCCGGCACAATATCCGGCAGCCCGGCGCGCAACGCCGCCTGCCGCGCCATGTTCATCCCCGATTCGGCTTCCGGCATGGCGCAGCCCAGAATGACATCGTCCACTTCATCTTTGGGAACTTGCGGATATTTCGTGAGCAGCGTCCGGAGGCAGGCAGCCGCCAGATCGTCGGGGCGCGTGTTCCGCAGGACGCCGCGCGGCGCTTTACCCACCGCAGTGCGCAAACAATCGATCACAACCGCTTCTTGCATTTTTAATTCCTAAGCGGCTTGCCCGTCTTGAGCATGTGCTGCATGCGCTGCTGCGTTTCCGGCCGCCCGCACAGGCTCAGGAACGCCTCGCGCTCCAGATCCAGCAGATATTGCTCGGAGACCGTCTGCTCACCTGAATTGCGGCCGCCGCTCAAAACGTAAGCCAGCTTCTCTCCTACTACGGTATCGTACTCGGTGATGTAATTGCCTTGGCGCGCCAGGTACAGGCCTAGCTTCAGGAGCGCATAGACGCTGTCGCCGCCCACTCTAATATCGCCACGCGGGACGCCCGGCGCGTGCGTTTCGGTCAGAAGCAGCGCCTGCGCCTTCGCGTCTGCAATCAGCCGCTCGGGATTCATGGAAACGCCGTCGCCATCGCGCAACAGCCCCAGGCGCCGTGCGTCTTCCGCGCTAGTCGAAACTTTCGCGTAGCCGATCAGTTCGAACGCTCGTTTCGCATCGCCCAGGCGCAGCAGCATCTCCTTGCAGCCGCCGCCGCCCGGGATCACGCCCACACCGGTCTCGACCATCCCCATATAGAGTTCCGCCGACGCCTGCACGCGCGCGGCATGCAGCGCGACTTCGCATCCGCCGCCCAACGTCATCCCAAACGGCGCCGCCACCACCGGCACGGGCGCGTACTTGATGGCCATGTTCGCTTGTTGGAACGCATGAATCGCGGCATTCAGCTCGTCCCACTCGCCTTCCTGTGCGGCCAGCAGCACCAGCATCAGGTTGGCGCCCACGCTGAAATTCTCGCCCTGGTTGGCGATGATCATCGCCTGAAAATTGCGCGCGGCTTCCTCGATCCCGCCTCGAATCAAAGCCACCTGATCGCCGCCGAGCGAATTCATCTTGCTGTGAAACTCCAGGCAGACCACGCCATCGCCGATATCGATCAGCGACGCCCCGGCATTCTTCTTCAACACGCCGCGCGCGCGCTTCACATCGGAGAGCACAATGATGCCGGGCCGGTCTTCAAGTGTCTTATAGCCCGCGGCCGCCAGATCGAAATATTCGGTGTGCGGCGTGCCCTCGCGGTCCGCGGGCCGGTAGAATGATTTCACGCCGGCCGAGAGCATGCGATGCACGTTCTCCGGAACTGGCCGCTCTTTCTCCATGCGCCGCGCCGTGGCTTCGAACCCCACCGCGTCCCAGATCTCGAACGGCCCGAGTTTGTTGGCGTAGCCCCAGCGCATGGCGCGGTCGATTTCCACCACGCGGTCGGAAATCTCCGGCACCACGCTGGCCGAATAGAGAAACAGATCGCTGAACAGCTTCCACAGAAAGGATCCCGCCCGATCCTGCGCCGCAATCAACGCGCGCAGCCGCTCGCCCAGATCCTCGATATTCCGCGCCGCATCGATCGAAGGAAAGCGCGGCTTTTGTGCCACGTGATATTCAAGCGTTTTCCAGTCGATGGCGTGGATTTCTTTTTCCGCGCCCTTGCCCACGCGCTTGTAAAGCCCCTGTCCGCGCTTTTCACCCAGCCAGCCCCGTTTCACGAGTTCGGCCAGAAACGGTTGCAGCACGAAGCGGTCGCGCCACGGATCGTGCGGCGCCATGTCGTGCAGGTTGCGCGTGACCAGCGCCCAGACATCCAGTCCCACTATGTCGAGCAGCCGGTAACTGGCGCTCTTAGGCAGCCCGATGGCCGGGCCCGTCAGTGTGTCCACTTCTTCGATGGTGTAGCCGTCTTCAACCGTGATTTTGTGAATCGTCGAGCCGAAGAACGTGCCGATCCGGTTGGCGATAAAGTTGGGCGTGTCCTTGCAAGGCACCACGCCCTTGCCAAGCCGCCGGTCGCAGAAATCGCGGACGAAGTTCAGCACGTCGGGTGATGTTTCCGCGCCCGGAATCATTTCGAGCAGATGCAAATAGCGCGGCGGATTGAAGAAATGCGTGCCTAGAAAGTGCCGGCGAAACTCGCTTTCGAAGCCTTCTGAGATCGCTGCCAGTGGTATGCCGCTGGTATTGGTCGAGATGATGCTTCCCGGCGCGCGCATCACAGCCACTTTGCCCATCAGCGCGCGCTTGATGTCCAGATTTTCCGTGACTGCTTCGATGATCCAGTCTGCGCGGCCGACTTCTTTCAGGTTGTCTTCGAAGTTGCCGGGCGTGATCAGCTTCGCGGTCTCTGGCGTAAAGAATGCGACCGGCTTTTGCTTTCCTGCCGTCTCGATGCCGGCCATCGCCGCTGCATTTCGATCGAGTTTGCCAGGTAAAACGATGTCCAGCAACATCGCTGGAATCCCGGCGTTCGCAAAGTGGGCCGCGATGCGCGACCCCATGGTGCCCGCGCCCAGCACAGCCACCCGTTGGATTGGCTTCACACCGGGAGTTTACCGCGAACCGGCATCGTGGCGAAAATCGCCAAGCATCAGCGGGGTCTCGATGAAGCCGCGCCAATTCGCGCCGCGGACGCGATTTCAGTTGCTCGATGCCGGCGTCGTTGGGCGCGCGGTCGAACAATGCAAGGCGTTGCACGATACTCTGGAGGAAGAATTCCATGAAAATAGATACTGAGCAGTTAGTTGATTTGGCCGCCCGCTACACCGCCGCGTGGTGCGGTCAGGATCCCGGGCGCGTGGCCGCGTTTTTCTCGACCAGCGGCTCGCTGAGCATCAACGGCGGCGCTCGGGCGGTGGGAAGGGCCGCCATCCGCGAGGTTGCTCAGGGTTTCATGACAGCATTTCCAAACCTAATATTAACGATGGACGGCGTACGCATCGAGGGTGACCGCGCCGTTTACCATTGGACGTTGGCCGGCACGAACACAGGGCCGGCCGGCACCGGGCAGCAGGTGCTGTTCAGCGGGTTCGAGGAGTGGATGATCGGTGCGGATGGGCTGATCGACCGTTCATTGGGCCATTTTAACGAAGCGGATTACCGGCGTCAGCTGAAGCAGGGAAACAGCGCGACCCGACAACAGTCGTGAGCGCGGCCCGGTACACAAGTTTCCGGGCCGCACACGTAAACTCACGAACTCTTGCTTTGGCCCTTTGAGATTCTCGTTAATCTATCGATGTCACCGTAACTGTTTCGCCGTTGACCATGCCCGAAACCTTGGCGTGAATCGGCTTTCCGGCGCTGAGATTCTGGGCCCACTTAGTCTTCAGTTCTTCTGCCGCGCGGTTGTTGCCCACATCGTCAAATTTCAGCACCTGGCCGTCTTTGGTCTTGAGTGCAAACGCGGTGGTCGAACTGGACACCGAGCAAGCCTGGACCTGCGGGTCCACACGGTTTCGATGATTCTTGTGAGGCTTGGCTGACTTGGCTTCCTGGCTATCGCTGTCGGCCGGTTTGGTGTCGCTTTTGGTGTCGCTGCTCGCCGCGGCCGGTGAGCTTGCCTCTGTCCCGCCCGAACACTTGGCGTCCATCAGCATTCCCCGCCAGCTACGTATGTTTGCCAGTGTCGTCATTCCCGTGCCCTGCGTGGTGCCGGTAGACGGGCTGTTCGTTGGCGTGGTCGTCGCGGGCTGCGCGCCCTCGCTCTGCGTTGGCTGCGCGGGTTGCGTAGCCGGCTGGGCCGGACGCGTCGGTCGCGGCGAATCCGCCTGCCCGAAAGCCAGTCCGCAACCTATCGCGAACACAGTCGTCCACAATGCAAATTTTTCCATGGAAGTTCCTCCCATTCCGCACCTCAGCAATTTGCGTGCCCTCGTGGGAACCGTATGGTTGCAGTGAGGAACCGCACACCCACTGAGCAGTATGCTCCGAACTCGTGCAATTTCTCCTTAGTCCTATGTTTTAAACCGTTATCGCCGGGCGAGACAAAACGGCTGCTATCATGAATTTCTGGAAGCGCCCGCCAGCATGAACCCCACCCCGGCGAAACCCCGCCGCCCACGAGTTCCGCCATGGCTCATCATGCTCGTTACTTGGGCCATTTCCATCGGCAGCCTGGTTTGGGCTCTGCGCGGATACGACTTTTCCGAGATCAAGCTCGCCATCCTTTCCGTGAGATGGGGATGGGTGCTCGTAGCCGTGCTGCTCGAGCTCGCCGTCTATGTGATTCAGGGCTGGCGATGGCTGACGCTGCTCCGTCCTATCGAGTGCATGGGCCTCTGGGAGACCGTGCATGCTATCTACATCGGTCTGTTTGCGAGCGGCGTACTCCCTCTGCGCCCCGGCGAGATCATCCGCGGCTACCTGCTGGCCATTTGGGGCAAGATCCCTTTTTCATTGACCCTGACTTCGATGGCCATCGAGCGCGTGCTCGACGGCATCTGGCTGGTAGCCGCGTTTTGGATCTCGGCCTCGCTGATGAACATGCCGCGAGCTCTGGTCGATTTCGCCCAGGCGCTGGCCGTAGGGGTGGCGGCTCTGGCCGCGTTATTTCTCTACGTCCTGTTTCACAAACAGCACGCGCACTCCGTGATGTCGGGCCGTGCGTGGGGCCGAAAATTCATCTACGTTCTCGACCAGATCCATCAGATGGGCAACCGGCGCACGCTCGCCGCCGCCTTCGGCATCACGTTTCTCTACTGGATTCTGCAGATTCTCGCGGTATGGGCGCTGTTCCTCAGCTATGACATGGACCTCTCCATCTGGGCCGCCTGCGTCGTCCTGATCATCAAGTCGATCGGTACCGTCATTCCCAGCGCCCCCGGCAACCTGGGCGTTTTCCAATCCGTTGTCAAAATGTCGCTCACCCTGTTCAACGTGGAGCCCAATGTCGCCCTGGAACTGTCGGTACTGATGTGGGCCGCTCTGACCTTGCCGCTGCTGATCGTCGGATTCGTCGCCGTCCTGCTCACCGGCCGCAGCATCATGGAAATTCACCACCATGCCAGTACCCATCACAAGCGCCTGGATCCGCAGCCGGCGCCGGAGCCGTAAGGTTTGGGGCGATCCGCTGAATGGCGTCCCGCCGCGTTGTATCATTTCCTAAGATCCGCAGCTCATCAACGAACTGGACACGCTCCCATGCACAGACTTCTACCCTTTCTGATCCTCGCCGCCAGCGCACTCGCCGAGCCGCCCGACGTCTGGCCTGGCTGGCGCGGATCTGCTAACGGCGTGTCCACGCTGCGAACCCTTCCGTCGTCGTGGAGCGCTGATCGCGGCATCGCGTGGAAGGTGGATGTGCCTGGGCGCGGCCACTCGTCACCGGTGGTCTGGGGCAATCGCATCTTTCTCACCACCGACATCGAAGGCGAAGTGATTCCCGGCGCCGCTCCCGTGAAGCACAAACTCGAAGGCCAACCCTTCGTGCACCCCGATAGCGTCAGCGGCAATCGCAAACACACGCTTAAAGTGCTCGCCTACGATGCCGTCAATGGAAAATTGCTCTGGGAGCGCACCGCCTATGAAGGCAAAGTGTTCGACGACATTCATCGCTTCAACACCTATGCCTCTCCCACGCCCGTGGCAGACGGCAAGTTCGTCTACGTGTGGTTCGAATCGC